>NZ_AUTO01000121.1:4693-8077 GCF_000498055.1 Pseudoalteromonas sp. TB51 | reverse complement strand
GCCGGCCACATTTGCTTTTAGAGTGTCTATTATGTTTTTTTCGCTTGAGGGTGGCTCGGTTTTAGCTGAGCTAGTAGTACTTTCATCACTTTCAATCATGGCTCGTTTTGACTTAAAATGCACTACATAACAGTCGGTATTACCTACATGGGGTAATCTAATGGTGGCTCTTAACACCTTACGGCTAAACGTAAAATTACTATTAAGGCCAAGCATTTCAACAAGCTCGGTATTGTGCTTAACCGCAGCTATATCAACAATCTCAAATTTAGACGCTATAGCCACTACCGGGCGTTTAAAAATAAAATCATCAATCACCTCTGGTGTATCAACCACAGCAAAATATGTATAGCCTTGCTGCGCCATTAACACCTTTAGCGATTCAATACTAAACACTTCTTGAAAACCTATTACATCAGGCGCGTACTCATTTAAATAATCTACAATCCAACGCTGTTTGCGTGCCCATTGCTCTGCGGTATAAATTTTTTCAAAATCGTAATACGCATTAGGCGGCTCAAGGTAGTTAAATAAATTAAACGTGGCTATTTTAAATTGCGTGTTTTTTACCACAGGCTCGTTTAAATCAGCGGCAGGTTCAGCCTCAAGCGTAGTGCGATGTAAAGTCGATTCAAAATTACTGATAACAATAGCCTAGCGAATAAAAAGTGCATTAATTATACCCTAAAGAGTTTAAAGTTCTAAACCGTGAATTATTCTCAACATGCAATTTAAAGCTATAATTTACGCTATACTGCCCTCCTCGTTATTAGCGCACACATAGGTATTATGAACTACTCAAATTTTGGTACTAAATTTACACAACCCAACGGAATAACGCAGCTTATGGAAGATTTAGGCAGCGCTAACGCAAGCAATAATCCAAATATTGTTATGCTAGGTGGCGGTAACCCCGCACACGTACCAAAGGTTAATGCCGTATTTTTAGATGAATTACAAAAGCTAGTAGCCAGTAATAAAGTATCGCAAGTATTTGGTTTGTACGACGGGCCAACTGGCAATGACGAATTTAGAGCGGCCCTTGCTAAACAGCTCAATAGCGAGTTTGACTGGGGCTTAACACCACAAAACATAGCACTGGGTAACGGCAGCCAAGCTAACTTTTTTGTATTGTTTAATATGCTTGCGGGCAAAATGAGCGATGGCACTAATAAGCGTATTTTGTTTCCGCTTGCGCCTGAATACGTAGGTTACGCCGACCAAGGTTTATCTGATGATATGTTTGTGGCAATAAAGCCCGAAATCGAAATTTTAAATACAGCCAGAGGCTCTAAGCAGTTTAAATATGTCATTGATTTTGAAGCGGTTGAAAACGTATTAGCCAACGATACCAGTATTAGTGCACTGTGCGTATCGCGCCCTACCAACCCAACTGGTAATGTCATTACCGATGAGGAAGTACGCCATCTAGACGCCCTTGCACACAAGTACAATATTCCCCTAATTATTGATAACGCCTACGGCGACCCCTTCCCGGGCTGTATTTACACCGATGCAAACCTTACGTGGAACTCAAACATTATATTGTGTATGTCGCTTTCAAAACTGGGCTTGCCAGGCCTGCGCACTGGTATTGTGGTTGCCAATAGCGAAATAATTAAAGCCATTGGCCGTGTTAACGGCTCTATGGTGTTATCGCCTAACGCTATTGGGCCAAGCTTAGTAACCCGCTTAATTAACGAAGGCGAATTGCTGCCTTTGTGTAAAAATACTGTATTGCCTTTTTATAAAAATAAAGCAGAGATAGCCATAAACCTGTTTGATGAAATTTTTGCAGACTTGCCTGTTTATTTACATAAACTCGAAGGCGCGTTTTTTATGTGGCTATGGTTTAAAGACTCAAAAATAACCAGCGAAATGCTTTATCAAAAACTCAAAGAGCAAGATGTATATATAATTCCTGGGCATAACTTTTTTATTGGCATTGAAGATAGCTGGGAGCACAAACACCAGTGCGTACGCATTAACTACGCCAACGATGAAGCCACTCTCAGAAAAGGCCTAGAGGCAATTAAAGCGCTTATTATGTAGCGCTTTAATTAACCGTTTTACATCGTATTTTAACGAGGAGGTTAACGCTTAGCGTTAGCCACTGTATTTTTATTTAACGTACTGTTTAAGGGCTAACGCCTTGGTTAATAAGGCAAACAGCAAGCCACCTAAAGCACCTGCTAGTAACTGCAAATAAAATCCCCATCCACGTGCGCCTGCTATAATATGAATATTCATAATCGACTCAATGGCCACTAACACCACGGCAAAAGCAGTGATACCCGATGCCACAAATAACGCCATGCTGTATTTTTTAAACTTTTTAACAAGTAACACAACAGCAAAAAAAGCGATAGCCAAAGCAATGGCAATAATAGCGCCATAGGTAGGTAATAGCCCTAACCAATCATCTAGCGTTAAATTAATACGGTCGCTTAAGCTGACCACTACACCCACATCAACTAATTGATTGACAACGTATTGGCTATGAAACAAGCTAGCAAGCGTAAAGGTAAATAACCAAGAAACTAAAAATATAGGGAGTAAACGTGTTAAAAATGGCATGGTTATCTCAACTTAAAGTAAAGCTTTTTTCTTACAGTAGCAAAGGCTTGCAATGTAAACAACGACTCTCTCTATTAGCGCTATGGCTGTTTGTAGGGCTTTTTGCATCTACCGCCAGTGCAGCTACATTACCTAAAGAGCAATACAGCACTCACACACTCGCAGCACAATTAAATTCGCCGTGGAGCATGGTTAAGCTACCAAACGGGTCATGGCTAATTACAGAGCGCGACGGCCACGTTGTTATTGTAAAAAACAATCAGCAAACTAGAGTAAATTTAAACCTTGAAGGTTTATACGTTGCAGGCCAAGGCGGCTTACTCGATATAGTGCTCTCGCCTAATTTTAACACCAGCAAAGAAGTCATTTTTACCTACGCACAAGGCACAGCTGAGGCTAATCGCCTAGTAATTGCAAAAGCTACCTTTAATGGCACCGGCTTTTCAACGCCTGTTATTATTTACACAGTAGCGACTGATAAAAATACCCCACAACACTACGCTGGCCGCGCCCTCTTTTTACCCGACAACACTCTACTGTTTTCAACTGGTGATGGCTTTGATTTTAGAGAGCAAGCACAAGTAATAACCAGCCAACTTGGCAAACTATTACGTATAAACCTAGATGGCACTATCCCAAAAGATAACCCATTTATTAATCACAAAACCCCCAATGCACACGCTGTTTACTCGCTCGGTCACCGAAACCCACAGGGCTTAGTGTATGATTACGATACCGAGCAAATTATTAGCCACGAGCACGGCCCCGCAGGTGGCGACGAGCTAAATTACTTATCGCCAGCTACCA
>NZ_AUTO01000121.1:0-4684 GCF_000498055.1 Pseudoalteromonas sp. TB51 | reverse complement strand
CGGTGATCACCTACGGTGACGATTATTCACAAGCACGTATTTCTCCATTTAGAGACTACCCCGGTATGCAAAAGCCAAGCGTAGGTTGGACGCCATCAATTGCCCCGTCAGGCATGGCGTATTACGGCTCTAAACACGCCGCATTCCCTTCACTTGCACAACATGTGCTCATCACGACGCTTGTAGATAAAAAGCTCTACAGCGTTAATCTGGCTAATGGCGAATTCACCCAGTCACACATATTTCCAGAAGCAACAGGAAGATTAAGAGATGTGTATGTGACCACTGAGGGTAATGTAGCAGTATTAATGGATGGGAAAGATGCTGAGCTGATGTTGGTAAAGCCAAAGTAGTTCACAAAGAGGATTAGAGGCGCTTTGCTATAATAGCGGCTTAAGGGAGCCGCTTTAATCACTCACAATCAGACAATGGTTCACTAATTGTCAGTGTATTAGTACTAAAATCTAATCTAGCTTGGTATTTTCTAAAAAATGGAGAGCCTAATAACCCATGTATTGTATCGCCACCACCAGCGGCCTGAACATGGTCTAGGTTGAGTGATACAAACTCTGTACTTTGATACAACTGGCCTGCCAATTCAAATTTAAAAACGTCTATTAAGCCCATTTCGTGTTTGGCTGTACCTAAACCTGCGGCATTTTCCTCGCTTAGTTTTTCTTGTATTCCAAGCTTGTTAATACATGCTCTATCTAAAACAGATGCACCCGCCGCTGTATCTAAAATTAAACATACTGTATGCCCATTTATTTTAGCTTGTATTATTTGATGACCTGTTTCTGTTACTTCAAATTTCAAACTTGTGGTTTTAACTAATTCCATGAATGTTCCTTATTTAAGTTAATTGAAAACACTCTACTACAGTTCCCCTATAAAACGATTGTATAAATAGTAAGACAGTGGCTTTTCACTTACTTCCCATTTGTAGTTAACACATGGCTTATAATTCTGAAGCTAAAAATACAAAAAATAATTTTCTTAAAGCCAATTTATGCACAAAGAGGACTAGAGGCGCTTCGCTTTTAGAGAAATATAATAGCTTAAATAAAGATGCTTTGGGCTAATAGCAACTTGATGTCTGAAGTCAAGATTTGACCCCTTTGTTTCTTTCTTTATTTCTTCAACAGCCAAATTCAATTAAAAAACGAGCTCCTGTAATTAACTCTAAGCGTTTTTAAAGCATTAGGAAATTTATTTTTAGAACCCATAAACAGGCTGTTTTTCTTAAACATGAGTAATTCTAAAGCCTCAACGCCGTTTTAAGCGGCCAATTGCTGTTGGTTAAAATGAGTGAGGCACGAACAAATAGCGAACTGTAATTTGTCCGACTTGAAAACCCTTGTTAGGCTTCTTTACTCTCAAATATGCTATCAAAAGCTGCATTTATTCTTTGAATATTATCATTTAACGCATCAACAAATGTTTGGGAATTTTGATCATTTTCAAGCTCGCCACGAAGAGCAATTGTCATTGGTGGTAGTAGTGATAAAAGGCGACTATGCTCACTCAGGCATTTTTTTGCAAAAGTCATATGTAAAGGTTGTAATATAGACTTCTGTTCTTCTAAGCTCACAGTACTCCGATTAATAATACTTTCTTGGATTTCGTAGTTTTTATTTAAGTAGTCAAAAGTTGCTTGATTATTGTGTCCTTGAAGATTTAACTCTTTCATCATTGAAATGATTCTATCTTTTTCTTTTTTAGCTGAATCTATAGTTGCTTGATATATTTCAATAGCTTTTTTGTGCTCTAAAGCCACAGCTCTTTCTTGCATTAATTTAATAAAAACTTCCGCCGTTTCAGCGGAATAATTTAAAACAGCCGCAACTGATTCTTCTTTTGCTGCAAGGTAGGATTTGGCAACAATTCCACTATGATCTGATATTTGAATTTCTATTTCTTTTTGTGTGAAATCTAAATTCATTAATTTAGGAATTATTCCTAATACATCAGCAAATGACCTAGCTACGTTTAAAAACACTTCTTTCTTTAAGGCTAACTTTTGCTCTGATTGATACTTTTGCTTTTCGTGTTCAAGTAACGCAGTTTGTCGTTTTTCATTACCTTTATTTGTCCACAAAACACCAAGAAATGTAAGTAAGGACGCAATGACTGCACTCCAAATCACATTAGGCAATTTTGAAATTAACTCGATAAAAGATTCCATGCACTGCATCCTTGAGAAGCCTAACAACTTTGTATACGACATTTGTCGCTTTATAAATCAACAAATATCCAGATATTTAATCTAATGTAACCAGCGAATAAGCACCTGTAAACAATTAGTTAGCTCTCACGTAAATTTACGGGATGTTGAAAAGCATCAAAATGGTGGAGATGAGTAATATTGGACAAATAAATTACAAAACATAGTCTTTTCCCTTCGCTTTTAAACTGTAAGCTTCAAGTTTTAACTCAGAATAAAAAGCCGCTGTTCATAATAAACAGCGGCTTTTCTACTTAAAGCTGATAGCTAAAAACTAATAGCTAAACCTTAAACTTTCCCAATCACTTCAAGGCCACCCATGTATGGGCGTAATACTTCTGGTACTACTACTGAACCATCGGCTTGTTGGTAGTTCTCTAGTATGGCGACTAGTGTACGGCCAACGGCTAAGCCTGAACCATTTAGTGTATGTAGTAACTCTGGCTTTTTAGCACCTTCACGGCGAAAACGTGCTTGCATACGGCGCGCTTGGAAATCGACCATATTTGAACAAGACGAAATTTCGCGGTAGGTATCTTGCGCCGGTAACCATACTTCTAAGTCGTATGTTTTAGCTGCTCCAAAGCCCATGTCGCCCATACATAAAATTACTTTACGGTATGGTAGTTCTAGTGCTTGTAGAATTTGCTCTGCGTGGCCTGTTAGCTCTTCAAGCGCTTGCATTGAATCTTCTGGTTTTACTAGTTGAACTAGTTCAACTTTATCAAACTGATGCTGGCGAATTAAGCCGCGTGTATCGCGACCGTAGCTGCCCGCTTCACTTCGAAAACACGGCGTGTGCGCAGTTAAGCGAATCGGTAAATCGCTTTCTTCGTAAATTTCGTCGCGTGCGCTATTAGTAAGCGGTACTTCTGCTGTTGGGATTAAGCTAAAGCCAGCTTGTTGTTCACCGTCGTCGTTTACTAGGCCTAATGTATGGAATAAATCGCCTGCAAACTTAGGTAATTGACTTGTACCGTAAAGGCTTGCGCTATTTACTAAGTACGGTACATACATTTCTGTATAGCCGTTTTTATCTGTGTGGGTATCTAGCATGTATTGCGTAAGTGCACGGTGCATACGCGCTACTTGGCCACGCATTACTGTAAAACGTGCGCCACTAATTTTAACGCCCATTTCGAAGTCTAGGCCGTTTAGGTCTTGGCCTACGTCTACGTGATCTTTTACTTCAAAGTCGTACTTTTTAGGCGTGCCCCAGGTAAGTATTTCAACGTTGTCCTCTTCATCAGCGCCTTCTGGTACTGATTCGTCTGGCAAGTTTGGAATTGCTAAAGCAATTTCGTTAATGGCGTTGAGTACTTCGTCTTGCGCTTTTTTAGTTGCGTCTAATTCGCTGCCTAAATTTGCCACTGCGTCTAGTAGTGGTTGTGCGTCTTCGCCTTTTGCTTTTGCTTGGCCAATGGCTTTAGCACTGGCGTTACGTTGACTTTGAAGCTCTTGCGTTTTTACTTGTAATGTTTTGCGTTGTTCTTCAAGTTCTGTCACTTTTGCAACATCAAGCTCGTAGCCACGAGCCGCTAAGCGTGCTGCAGTTTGCTCAACGTCTTGTCGTAAATATTTAGAATCTAACATGTTAGTTTTTTAACCTTTTTGCATTACCAGCTGAAGGCCCAGCCAAGCCATAAAAATACAGATCATCACATTTAAGATGATATTGAGGGCCATTTTAATAAAGTGACCTTGTTGTAATAACAACAACGAGTCCATTGAGAATGTTGAAAAGGTGGTTAACGCACCTAAAAAGCCAATACCAATAAGGGTTTTAGCGGGGCTTGTGGCGATAATTTCTTTCTCTATCAAACCGTACAAAATGCCCATTAACAATGAACCCAGAATATTAACCGTCAACGTGCCAAAAGGGAATCCCCTACCAAGGAGTTTTAGCATGGTTTCGCTAATAAAAAAACGTAAACAGGCCCCTGAGGCGCCGCCAAGGGCGATCATCATATAAAGTTTAATCATTTTCGTATCGTTTAAGTGGGCTTTGCGCGTCGCGATCTTTTAAGTAATCAAGCTTTTGCTTAATTTTTTGCTCAAGGCCACGATCGCTCGGTAAATAATAGTGTTTGTCTTGAATTTCTGGCGGTAAATATTTTTCACCAGCGGCAAAGGCACCCTCTTCGTTATGTGCGTAGCGATACTCGGCGCCATAGCCTAAATCTTTCATTAGGTTTGTAGGCGCGTTTCGTAAATGCTCTGGCACTGGGTAGCTTGGCTCGTTTTTGGCATCAGCCTTTGCTTGGTTAAATGCCATATAAACGGCATTACTTTTAGGTGCGCTGGCTAAATATAAAGTGGCTTGAGCAATGGCGCGTTCGCCCTCGCTTGGGCCTACACGCTGAAATATATCCCATGCGTTTAACGCCACTTCCATTGCCCGTGGGTCGGCATTACCTATGTCTTCTGTGGCAATGGCAAGTAAACGCCTGGCTACATAAA
>NZ_AUTO01000120.1:0-6677 GCF_000498055.1 Pseudoalteromonas sp. TB51 | reverse complement strand
CCAACGTCCGTATTCAACACGGTCAAATACATCGCCTAAAATACGGTACATGCCATACCACTGCCAAAAGCTAATACCATTACTATTAGTTTGCCAGTTACCGTAATTAGGGTTGCCCACCAATTGATTACCCTCGCCTGCGCCCTCCGCTTCTTTACTAATAGCACCAACGCGCGCAAGGCTGCCCTTAGACATATCNTAGCATATTAATCGGGTCCGTTAACGCATCAGAAAACAGCGTAGGCTTAGCCGCCTCACGTAGTAAATCAATACTGTGTAGCGTATCTTCGTAAGGAGGGATTAAATAAGTGCCTTTAATATCTTTAAGTCGTTGTGTTAAACCACTGTAAAGGGCACCCTGCCTTGTAGCATCAAGGGTAATTACATCAACAACCTGACTAAGTTCTGGCTGTTGCTGTTTAAGGAGTTTGCCATATTCTTTAAGCAATACAGCATTACGTATAGTCCCATTATCAAGCGCGGTACCAAGCTGTGCAAGCTCAACATCTGCCTTTTTAATAGACTCTTGAATTGTTTGTTGTAGTTGCTCTTCTTTAGATTGACAACCCATAAGCACTGCAAACAAACAAAACAGGCTCATAAGTTTCCAAGCTTTTATATTCGACATTCATGTCACCTGATTTAATAAATAACCGCATTAGTCTTACACAGGTCACTTATTAAGCCAAGAATGAAATTGCAACAAAGTAAGTCTGCCTAAAATAAAATAACCAGCTATAGTTACTCTATGAATTTAAACACATTCTTTTACTTACAAATTTAGTAAGTAACATCAGCGCTACGCGTAAGCCTTCTATTAATAAATAACAACAATAAGTAATAACTCTTTTAGTGAAAGAGCATGACAGTAAGAAGGGATTTGGCTAAATGTTTCATAGTATTCGTAACAAATTTATTATTATTACGACTTGTCTAATCGTACTAAGCGCTAGTTTTGTTTTTTATTTAGCTATTAATGAGCACGAGGATTTATACCGCCAATCAGTTGAAGAAAACCTCGATGCTATGTCATCAAATATTTCAGATAATTTGTTACGTGTTATGTCGCAAGAGATAGATTTATTTTCTATTACAACTGAGCTTTTGGGGTTAGATAGGTACGAGCACATAAAGTTTGTAAATGTATTTGATAGTAATTGGCAGCTAATACAGTCCTACGTGCACCCTAATTACTTAAAGTTCGAGGATTTTTCTCCACAGCTAAAGGGCATCAAACCACAAAGTTTGCCCCGTACCGTCAGTGTTACTAATCAAGGCTTAGTTGCCTTAAAAACAATTGGTGAGGAGCAGTTCCCTGTAGGCTACTTATTAATTGTTCAGGATTTTAATAAGCCCCTCAATGAAAGCAAAGCGAGCTTATTTTATAGTGCAGCCCCTATCGTTATTTTTAGTATCGTGATCACCATCATCATCTCTTTTTGGATATACCAACATTTATTAACCCGCTATTAAAACTTTCTAAATTTACACAAAAAGTAGAAAAAACAACTAACTATCAACTCCAATACCAGGGCTCAGGCAACGACGAAGTATCGCAACTTGGCAAAGATATTAATAACTTACTTAACACTATTAATGCCCAAGTGCTCACTAATCAAAAAAACACCGCACAACTACTAAAGCAAAAGCAATCAATGGAGCACTTAGCTAACTTCGATATATTAACTGGCTTACCTAATCGCATGTTTATTATGGGCTTACTAAAAGAAGAATTAACACGCTGTAAAAATAATCATCAAGATATAGCAATTATGTTTTTTGACGTAGATAGCTTTAAAGGTGTTAACGATACACTTGGCCATGAAACGGGCGACCTACTTTTAAAGGCGGTCGCTAGTAATATTAAAAAGCACTTACGCGAAAACGATGTTATTGCACGCTTAGGGGGTGATGAGTTTTTAATAATGCTGCGTAATATAAATAATTACACCGACGTTATTAATATTGCGGAGCAAATTATCAGCTCAATGCAAACGCCTTTTACTATTAACCAGTGGGATATACCCACCGGGGTAAGTATTGGTATTGCCCATGCTAAAGAGGCCGAGTTTGACATTAATACGTTAATTAGTAATGCAGATATCGCAATGTATGCCTCAAAAGAAAAAGGTAAAGGATCGTACACTGTTTTCCATAGAAAAATGTTAGAAAACAGCAAGAGAATGGCTCAAGTGGCTAATTTAATTAGTCATGCAATTGCGCAAAATGAGTTTGAAGTTGTGTATCAGTTAAAAATAGCTGCCAATGGTGAGGCTAATGGCCTTGAAGCCCTTATTAGGTGGCAAAGTGAAGAGCTTGGCTTTATTTCACCAGGCGAATTTATACCCATTGCAGAGCAAGCAGGTAAAATAAAAGCGATCACGCAGTGGGTTGTCTCCAGGGTATTTCAAGATTTACCCACACTAAAGCAAACTATAGGCAACCATGTACTCGTTTCTTTAAATCTATCGAGCCATGATCTTAAAGATAATCACTTTATTGATGTTGTAAAAAATAAATTGGTTAAATACAACGTCGACATTGCAAATATCCAGTTTGAAATAACCGAATCAAGCTATCTCGATAATTTTGAAAACTCCAATGAATTCTTTAATCAAATAAAACAAATGGGCGGGTCTATAGCCCTTGATGATTTTGGAACGGGTTATTCATCGCTAAGCTACCTGACAAAAATAGATATCGATACCATCAAAATTGACCGTATGTTCGTTAATCAATTTGACAGCTCAGAAAAGGATGCGGCGGTATTAAAGGCCATACTCGATTTAAGTAAACGCCTAGGTTTAAAAGTATGTAGTGAGGGTATAGAAACAGCCAGCCAAGCTAACTACCTAATTAAAAATGGCAGTGATGAAATGCAAGGGTATTATTTTGCAAAGCCTGTAGCCATAGCAAACATTCAAGCAGCTAAAGCCCAAGCAAAAGAGGCATTAAAAGCGCTAACTTTAAAATAAATCAGCGCTACTAGTTAACCATAAATTAAGGCGCTAGCGTTACAACAGTTAGCTCGTCCGGAATTTTTGTATCAGCAGGTAAATAAGCAACTGCATTTTCTTCTTTCAATAAATACGCAATAATTTCTTTAGTCGAGCTAAACTCTAAGGGTGGCTTGCTACGCCCTGTAAATCTCATCTGAGCCCAATAAGCCTGAATTCTGGATTCGGTTAAGCCAACCAATTTCGTATTAAAGTCGATTCGTAACGGGTTTCCGGCGGGTAAATTTACTGCTTTAAATTGACGACTCATCGCGCCGCCCATATAAATATGGCGAACTTGCTGCTTACTCAAAGCTAAGTTTTTATTGGCCGTATTAACAACAATGATCACTTTAGTGGTGTGGCTATTATCCGCGTAGGCTTGTACGCTAATAAACAATAATGACCAAGTAAAAATACACAGCAGTATTATATGTCTAATCACGTAAGTTAACTTAGAGTACATCATCAAAATACCCAATCTAAGCCAATAAGGTAAAGATTCGTTTTTCTATTAAAGCTAACATCCTCAGGGATAACAAAAAAAGAATTACTAACCTCATCGCCCTCTAAAGCAGATACTTCCGCCTTTAATGCCAGATTAGGTAGCACATCCCATCGTATACCAAGTGTCCATGTTTTTAGTGAGTCGGGTGCCGACTCTGCAAACACGCTGTTATAAGCCTGTGCCAGCTGATCAAACTCTACATTAGCACCAATAGGGATTTCATTCTGATTGGCATTAATTTCTACATCGCTGTCTGCAAAGGTTAAATGATAAGTAAAAGGTGCATCGTTATAGCCTACGGTTAAGTAATAGCTTTGTATAATCGGAATTATATCTAACTGTGTTTTAATCTTTACCCACTCACCTCTAAAAAAATAATCTAAATTATCATAAATAACACCAAATTGATCTGCATGCGCACTGCCCTGCGTTGTCAGCGATGCTGCACTTTGGCTAAAATTAAAATTCTCTAAAATATCTTGTAGTTGGTTAATCGATTTAAGATCTAACGCTATGTTACCGTTATACCTAGAAGCCCTAAATTCTATATTTTCAATATTCAACTTCCCTATCACACCCACTAAATTATCCACCTCAAAGCCTGTTTTAAAAGGGCCTATGCCAATACTTCCCGACTCTTCGCCATAGTACCCTTCAATACTGATATCAAAGTCATCTGAGCCAAATTTGTAAATAGCATCAATACCATTAAATGTTTTAAATAAGTACGTGTCGTATACTTGTTGTGGCGGATTGATCCATGGGTATGCAAACCCTACATCAGAGAAGTCGCTCATTGTAAAAAATGGGGTTCGCAGCTTACCGATTTTTATCTGTAGGTTTGTTGTGGGCCTATAAGTTAAATACAGCCATTCAAGTCCACTCTCACCAGATACCGTTGTGCTATCGGATCTAAATAATCCTTGTGCTGTCACTGACCAGTTTGTATTAAACTGATACTCAGCTTGAAGACCTATTAAACTTGATGGTGAAAAGTTAAGACTGTCATCGTAGCCTCTATATTCGACATCTTTTTCATCTAAATAACCACCAATAACACGCGCGTAGCCTGAAAAATCAAACTCACCCGATTTAGCCGGTAAATGGTGTAGGCTGACGATTAAAACGAATATCTGAAATATTTTATTTCGCATAGACACTCAGCAACCTATATAAAAAAGCGCTGAATATTAAAAAGTAACGACATTTTATAATTCTGCAGAATAATTATTATGAGGTATAACTATAGTCAAAGTTAAAGAGTGTGGATCAAAATAGTCTGAACTATAAGCTATTATTTTTATACATCTTAATAGATTAGTTAAGTTAAGAGACTTGCGTGTACTGTAATACCAATTCGCTTAATTAAGTGATCTATTTTGAGTTCTGTGGTGTGTGTTTCATCCGCGGGTTTCGTGATACTCAACCCACGCTACGGAGGTGATGGAGACTGTGCGAATAATATCTGGAATGTATTTTTACTTTTCTGCGGACGTAAAAAAGCCAGACTCTTTCGAGTCGGGCTTTCTTGTATTTGGAGCCTGGCAATGTCCTACTTTCACATAGCAAATGCTACACTATCATCGGCGCTGTTTCGTTTCACTACTGAGTTCGGCATGGGGTCAGGTGGGTCCAAAACGCTATGGTTACCAAGCAAATTAGGTGCAAAGGATTAAGGACAAGCACGTAGTGCTTCTTTTTCCTTTGCGCAAGGTGCCTCAACTTTAACGCTACGCGCTAAGAGTCACCTCATAAATTTGGAAAATTCTGATAATATTTTTTAAGTCTAAGTATCTATCTACTTTAGCTATTAACTTCTGTCGCTTGTTTCTGTCACAAAACGCGTTTGGCGTTGTATGGTTAAGCCTCACGGGTAATTAGTACAAGTTAGCTTAATGGCTCACACCACTTCCACATCTTGCCTATCAACGTTGTAGTCTTCAACGGCCCTTCAGAGACTTTAAAAGTCTAGTGAGAAATCATCTCGAGGCCTGCTTCGCGCTTAGATGCTTTCAGCGCTTATCAGTTCCGAACGTAGCTACCGGGCAATGCCATTGGCATGACAACCCGAACACCAGCGGTTCGTTCACTCCGGTCCTCTCGTACTAGGAGCAACCCCTCTCAATTCTCAAACGCCCACGGCAGATAGGGACCGAACTGTCTCACGACGTTCTAAACCCAGCTCGCGTACCACTTTAAATGGCGAACAGCCATACCCTTGGGACCGACTTCAGCCCCAGGATGTGATGAGCCGACATCGAGGTGCCAAACACCGCCGTCGATATGAACTCTTGGGCGGTATCAGCCTGTTATCCCCGGAGTACCTTTTATCCGTTGAGCGATGGCCCTTCCATTCAGAACCACCGGATCACTATGACCTACTTTCGTACCTGCTCGACGTGTCTGTCTCGCAGTTAAGCTGGCTTCTACCATTACACTAACCGTACGATGTCCGACCGTACTTAGCCAACCTTCGTGCTCCTCCGTTACTCTTTGGGAGGAGACCGCCCCAGTCAAACTACCCACCAGGCACTGTCCGTAACCCCGATTCAGGGGCCAACGTTAGAACATCAAAACTACAAGGGTGGTATTTCAAGGACGACTCCACAACAACTAGCGTCGCTGCTTCAAAGTCTCCCACCTATCCTACACATGTAGGTTCAATGTTCAGTGCCAAGCTGTAGTAAAGGTTCACGGGGTCTTTCCGTCTAGCCGCGGGTACACAGCATCTTCACTGCGATTTCAATTTCACTGAGTCTCGGGTGGAGACAGCGTGGCCATGGTTACACCATTCGTGCAGGTCGGAACTTACCCGACAAGGAATTTCGCTACCTTAGGACCGTTATAGTTACGGCCGCCGTTTACCGGGGCTTCGATCAAGAGCTTCGTCCGAAAACTAACCCCATCAATTAACCTTCCGGCACCGGGCAGGTGTCACACCGTATACGTCATCTTGCGATTTTGCACAGTGCTGTGTTTTTAATAAACAGTCCCAGCCACCTGGTCACTGCGGCTCCCGTCCGCTTAGAGAGCAAGTCTCATCACAGATAGGAGCGTACCTTCTCCCGAAGTTACGGTACGATTTTGCCTAGTTCCTTCACCCGAGTTCTCTCAAGCGCCTTAGTATTCTCTACCTGACCACCTGTGTCGGTTTGGGGTACGATTCGGTATAA
>NZ_AUTO01000119.1:0-6521 GCF_000498055.1 Pseudoalteromonas sp. TB51 | reverse complement strand
AACAGGGTTGAGCGGTAATCATCGTCTAGCCCTGCCATTTTCTTTTTCCTCGCCATACTAGCTGACTTAGATGTATCTTGTTTAAAAAGCGCCATGGCTATCTTTCGCATTACATTAAACATTAATGGCCCTTGAAGTTTGCGTATTCTCGATTCATCTTCTCTGAAGTTCATATCAAGCATCCAATGCATGCTTTCAACCTGCCAGTGACTGCGTACCGCATTGAGTGCTTGCGCTGCATTTAAGTCTAATGAACTTATATACCAGCGTGTTTCAGTGGTATCCGACCCTGCCGACTTATCATGAACTTCAGCCCTGACCTTAATAATACTCGTTAAGCCAGGCCAACGATAATCCTTGCCTAACCAGCTTTTATCTATAAGTAACTGCTGGCATGTACGTGTTTCAACACGCCCATGTCCTGAGCTTATTTCGGTATATTCATCACAATTATGCTGAGTTAACCTTTCACGCTCGCACTTGTGCCACCACGCTTCTAGTTCCTTTTGCATGCCTGAATGATTACCTTTAAGTGCAAGAATATAATCTGCTTTTTGTTGGATGATTTGTTTTGCTATTTCTTGTTGGCATCCCATCGCATCTAACGTAATGATACTGTTTTCAATATCGAGCAGGGTGAGTAATTCTGGTATTGCGGTGATTTCATTTGTTTTATTATCAACAGCCGTCTGCCCAAGCACTAACTGGTGTTGGCAACTCCATGCACTGACCGTGTGTAAGGCACTTTTTCTGTCTTTTGTGGTAAATGAACGTCGTGCGGTTTTGCCATCGATAGCGATGATATCTGCACCTGTGGTTTCAATCAGTGATGATATCCAAGATTGAAATGCCCTTTCTATTTCATTTGCTTTTAACCGACACATGACGCGAGCAATCGTGTCATGTTTTGGAATTCCTGCGTTGAACGTACCGTATTTTTTTAACCAATCAAGCTTTAGGTGCCCAAAGTCTTCAATATCTTCCCATCCTTCTGCACCAGAGAGTACAGCGCTAATAGCAAGGAGAAGAATATCGATAAGTTCATGCTTTTTACAACGTTCAATGCGAGGATCTGTAATTGAATTAAAATGTTTCAGAAAAGTAGTGCTCATATTTATGCGACCAAGTAATTATTATGCCTTGATCTGATCACTACTTGCTCTATAAGTTCAATTTATAATGATCTTGCCGTGAAACATAACCTATAAACGCGCTAATAAAGGTGTGTTGATTATTTGCTTATAAACCCAATGTAGTAATTAACAGCTTTTAAAAGTACTACCCATATTATTATCTCCATTAGGCTGGTAACACAAAAGAGCCCATAACTGGCGTAAAAATAAACGGTGTTACCCCATAAAAGGCGCGTGCAGAGCAGTTAACCGTTATATCTTTTGCTTTTTAGGGCAATGCTCGGCAAACTAAGCCAAAATTTTAGGAGGCGGTCATGCTATTAAACTATAAACAATACGGTGAAGGTCCGGATGTAGTGATCATTCATGGTTTATTTGGCTCTTTAGAAAACCTAAATGTTATTGCAAAACCATTGAGCGAGCACTTTAGGGTAACGAATGTAGATTTGCGTAACCATGGCGCTTCACCGCACAGTAATGAAATGAACTACCCTGCAATGGCCGCAGATATTGTTGAGCTAATGAACGCGTTAAATATTAACAATGCGCACCTGATTGGCCATTCAATGGGCGGTAAAGTGGCGATGGAAGTGGCGCTAATGCATAGCCAAAAAGTAAATAAGCTGGTGGTACTTGATATTGCCCCTGTGCGTTACCCTGCCCGCCACACACAAATTATTAATGCACTAAAAAAAGTGGCAACTAGCCAGGTTACTGATAGAAAACAAGCTGATGCTTTTATGAGCGAGTACATTAATGAGCTAGGTGTTAGGCAGTTTTTACTAAAAAGCTTAGCTAAAAACGACGATGGACAGTTCAAATGGCGATTTAATTTAGATGTACTTGATGAAAAATATTCGACAATCACAGCCAATGTTAATGAAAACAATTCTTGTTTGTGCGATACTTTGTTTATCAAAGGTAACGATTCTGATTACATACTGCCAGAATACCGCGATGAAATAACAAAGCGCTTTAAAAATACACGAGCAAAAATTATACACGGTGCAGGACATTGGCTTCATGCACAAAAACCCGCTGCAGTTAATAAAGCAATAAATGACTTTTTAACAGGGCTTTAATGCAATTTTAATCATGTGTTTTTGGTTATCCGTACTAAATTAATGCATATTTATATGCTATAGTACGCGCCGTTTAATTTAAAGGTTATACGTTGATGGTCAGTCAGTTTATTAACGAATTTGATACCCTAGGGTTGTACTTTGGCTTAGCCGGTATTTTTGTATTCATCGGCCTGGCAATTAAAGACGTACTTAATAGTGGTAACGTACCTAAGTTTGGTCGCTACATTGTGTGGGGCGTCCTCTTTTTAGGGTGTTCTGGCTTTATTGCGAAAGGACTTATACAAGTTTTTTGGCAAGGTGCAGGTGTAGGTTAGGCATGGCGAAGTCAGAAACAGATAGAACAACTCCCGATTTATTTGAATACGAAAAGCGCCCAGGCAGGCCTAAAACGAACCCTTTACCAAGGGATATGCAGTTAAAGGTTAATAAACGTAATCAAATAAAACGAGATAAAGCACGCGGTTTAAAGCGTGTAGAATTTAAAGTTTCATCACAGTTATATCAGGCACTGAGTGATATGGCAGATGCACAAAATATTAGCCGTAGTGCGCTGATTGAAACAATTTTACAAGAAAGATTGGCTATTGATAGATAAAAGGTTTGAAGTCCATGGCAAGTGTAGGCATTTTTTTCGGAAGTGACACAGGTAATACAGAACACGTAGCAAAAATGATCCAAAAAGAATTGGGTAAAAAGCTTGTGGCTGTACACGATATTGCAAAAAGCTCTAAAGAAGAGATTGCAGAGTTCGATTTAATCTTATTCGGTATTCCTACTTGGTACTACGGTGAAGCACAATGTGATTGGGATGACTTTTTCCCTGAGCTTGAAGAAGTAGACTTTGAAGGTAAGCTAGTGGCTATTTTTGGTTGTGGCGACCAAGAAGACTACGCAGAATACTTTTTAGACGCTATGGGTATGATCAACGATATCGTTACCGAGCGCGGTGCTATTGTGGTTGGCCATTGGTCGAGTGAAGGCTACGACTTTGAAGCATCTAAAGGTATGGCTGATGATACGCACTTTGTAGGCTTAGGTATTGATGAAGACCGCCAACCTGAATTAACAGAACAACGTGTTAAAGCATGGTGCGCACAAGTATATGATGAAATGTGCTTAAGCGAACTAGCAGACTAACCTCCCCCTCTTTTATCGCTAACTGTTTAAATAATTATCAAACAGTTAGCGACTTTAGAATTAATAGCAAAATTGATCAATTGTTCTTTGCACTCAGTGCTTAGGCGCGTTATCCTTGTTATTGCTAATGTGTCGTGTGCATCTGTAAGAGATGTCTAGTATAACCAAACAAATTTGAGACAGATTTAATGACTGATCATAACTTGGAACTTAAAAAAGCCGGTTTAAAAGTAACTTTACCGCGTATTAAAATCTTAGAAATTCTACAATCTCCAGATAACCAACACATCAGCGCTGAAGATGTATACAAAATTCTTTTAGATTTAGGTGAAGAAATTGGTCTTGCGACTGTTTACCGTGTATTAAACCAATTTGATGACGCAGGTATTGTAAGCCGTCACCATTTTGAAGGCGGAAAGTCAGTATTTGAACTTTCTGGCAGCACTCACCACGACCACCTAGTGTGTTTAAAATGTGGCAAAGTTGTTGAATTTGAAGATGACTTAATTGAACGTCGCCAGTTAGAAATAGCCGAAGAAAACGGTATTACACTAACAAATCACTCTTTATACCTATACGGTGAGTGTCAAGACAAAGCAGCGTGTAAAGCATTTAGCGACTCAAATAGCTAATAACGCGCTATAGTAATAAAAAAACCTGCTATTGCAGGTTTTTTTGTGCTTAAAATTAAACATTTAAACTGTGTTTAATACCAATTTGCAATAATAATATATTATGCAAATTGGTATTTTAAAGCGTTACTGCTTCTCGATTTTAGCCCATGAATCTCTAAGACCAACCGTTTGATTGAATACTAAATTTTCTGACTTTGTATCACGTGAGAAATAGCCAGTACGCTCAAACTGGAAGCCTTGAGCCGGTTCGGCTTTAGCAAGCGATGCTTCTAGTTTTGCATTTTCTAATACAACTAACGAATCAGGGTTAAGTGTCGATTCGAACTCTTCAGCTGCACCTGGGTTTGGTACATTAAATAAACGGTCATACAATCTAACTTCTGCATTAACCGACTCAGGCGCAGAAACCCAATGAATAACCCCTTTGACTTTACGACCGTCACTTGGGTTTTTACCTAGTGTTTCGTTGTCGTAAGTACAGTAAATAGTGGTAATTTCACCATTTTCATCTTTTTCTACACGCTGGGCCTTAATTACATAAGCACCACGTAAGCGTACTTCTTTATCAAGTACTAAGCGTTTAAATTTATTATTCGCTTCTTCGCGGAAATCTTCACGCTCAATGAAAAGCTCACGAGTAAACGGTACTTCACGACGCCCCATTTCTTCTTTATTAGGGTGGTTAGCTACCGACAATGTTTCTACTTTTTCTGCATCAAAGTTTTCTATTACAACTTTAACTGGATCGAGTACTGCCATTGCACGTGGTGCGTTTTCATTTAAGTCTTCACGGATACACGCTTCAAGCATGCCCATTTCAACCATGTTTTCTTGCTTAGTCACACCGATACGTAAACAGAACTCACGTATTGAAGCCGGTGTATAACCACGACGACGTAAACCAGCAATAGTTGGCATACGTGGGTCATCCCACCCTTCTACATAGTTATTTACAACTAAATCGTTTAGCTTACGCTTAGACATAATTGTGTATTCAAGATTTAAGCGCGAAAACTCAATTTGCTGTGGGTGGCATTCAAGGCTGATGTTATCAAGTACCCAGTCGTATAAACGACGGTTATCTTGAAACTCAAGTGTACACAATGAATGGGTTATTCCCTCAAGCGCATCAGAAATACAATGTGTGAAGTCATACATTGGGTAAATGCACCACTTGTCACCTGTTTGATGGTGATGAGCAAAACGAACGCGATAAATAATTGGATCGCGAAGCACCATAAATGAGCTTGCCATATCAATTTTAGCGCGTAGAACACACTCACCTTCTTTGAATTCACCCGTGCGCATTTTTTCAAACAAGGCGAGGTTTTCTTCTACTGAGGTGTCTCTGTATGGGCTATTTTTACCCGGCTCTTTTAACGTACCGCGATACTCACGCGCTTGATCGGCCGTTAAAAAACAAACGTACGCTAAGCCTTTTTCAATAAGCTCTACTGCATAGCCGTATAGGGTATCAAAATAGTTTGACGAATATTTTATCTCACCGCTCCAGTTGAAGCCTAACCACTGCACGTCTTCTTTGATTGAATTAACGTAGTTAATATCTTCTTTTTCTGGGTTTGTATCATCAAAACGTAGGTTACATAAACCATCGTAATCTTTTGCAATGCCAAAATTCAAACAAATTGATTTTGCATGGCCAATATGTAAAAAGCCATTTGGTTCAGGTGGAAAACGTGTATGCGTAGTTGCATGTTTGCCACTTGCTAAATCTTCATCAATTCGAGTTCTTATAAAGTTACTTGGGCGATTCTCAATTTCCGCCATAGGAGTGCGATCCTCTGAATATTCGTGATAACAAAACTAATGCATTATTACAAAAACAAACACTAACATACAGCACTAGATGCGGGTTTATTCTAGTTATTATGGCAATGGTGCATTAGTTTATTACTTAAATTTGTTTTAGCGCAATATTTGAGTCATGAAAGGCATTTATAGTACCTAAACTTAAGCTCCTTAAAAGGATTCAAAGATGGCCAGTTCTACACAACACAGAGTTTATATACCAACAAATGCGCGAGCTAATCACTATTTACTCGCTGAAATTACACCCACTGATGACTTTTACACTAGTTTTAGCGATATCGATAGTTGCTATACCCGCATTGCCAAGCAACTATTTGCAAGCTGTGATGAATACGAGCTACATAATGTACACCTACTCGCTAACGACAAATTACCCGTTGTCAGATTTCATGATGAGTCGTATCAATTAGAAACAGCTAAGCAAATGTTGTTTTTTTACAACCCGCGTTACCACGAGGCGCACAAACTACACTACACCCCTACTTTTAAAAGTAAAAAAATTCGCTTGTTATTTTTAGCTACCGGTGATGATTTACGCGCAAGCTCGGCACAATTTCACAGCAGGGTGCAAAAAGTGTTAGATAATTTACAAACACAATTATTTATTGAACAACCCCAGTTTAAGCTTCGCGATCATCAGCATTTAACCTATGACTTATTTGCCAAGAGCAAAGGCTGTAACCAAAGTTACGGCTACAAAC
>NZ_AUTO01000118.1:0-2065 GCF_000498055.1 Pseudoalteromonas sp. TB51 | reverse complement strand
CCGCCATTAACCGGTACTACAACCGGTGTGCCCCAAGGTACTGAAGTAACAATCACAGTAACCGACAGTGCAGGCGAAGTGCAGCTTTTAACAGCCATTACCGGTGAAGATGGTAGTTGGGCTGTTGATGTGGGTGTGGCACTACCAGAAGGTGATTTTACTGTTGATGCGCAGGTGAGTGATAGCGTAGGCAACCAAGCACTTGCAAGTGATGCTGGAGTTATTGACTTAACGGCGCCAATTGTAGAAATTAATGCGATTGCCGATACGCAAGATACAACCCCTGTTATTACTGGCTTTGCGCAAGATGTGCCAGCAGGCTCGGTAATTACCGTGGTTATTACCGATATTAATGGGCAAGTTCAAACGCTGTTAACGCAAACAAATGATGATGGCAGCTGGTCTGTAAGTGTTTCTACCCCTTTAGCACAAGGTGAGTTTGAAGTTAATGCAACTGTGACCGACACTGCAGGTAATGAAGCACAAGCTATAGAGCAAGGGTTAGTTGATTTAACTAGCCCTGAAATAACGGTTACGGCCATTGCAGACACTAATGACACAACCCCTACTTTTGTAGGCCGTGTTGAAGGGGCACCTGAAGGCTCTGTAATTACTGTTTTAGTAACCGATAGCGACGGTAATATACAAACCTTAACAACGACACTTGAGGCTGATGGCACGTGGAGTGTTGAATCGCCCAACGCTATCCCTGGTGGAGAGTTTAGTGTTACCGCGACAGTGAGTGACCCTGCGGGTAACGAAGCATCCGCGCAAACAAGTGGTGAAGTTACATTTGCCCCTATTTCTATTCAAATTGACTCTATTGCAGATACAAACGATACCACGCCATTTTTAAGTGGTAATACCGGTAACGTGCCTGCTGGTACCACTATAACCCTAACGATTACCGCAAGTGATGGCAGTACTTTTAATCTTTTAGCGGTCACGCAAGAAGATGGTTCTTGGAGCGCTCAAGTTACAGAGCCTCTGCCTGAAGGGGATTTTACCGTAGTTGCAGCCGTTATAGACGATGCAGGCAATGAGGCACAAGCAAGTACGGTCGGTAATGTAGATTTAACCGTAAGTATTAATTTTATTATTGATACTAATGATACCACTCCAACAATTAGTGGTACTACGCAAGATGTTGACGCAGGTGCGGTTGTTACTGTTACCTTTACAGGCAGCGATGGCGCAACAGAAACTGTGCAAGTAACCACAAATGCTGATGGGTCGTGGTCAATCGAAGCAACCGATGAGTTGGTAGAGGGTCAATTTACGGTTGTTGCAACAGTAACCGATGCTGCTGGCAATACTGCCTCTGCTACTGAAGTAGGGGAAATTGATCTAACTGATCCTGCGATTACTATTAACCCAATTACAGATACAAACGATACAACACCGAGTGTGACAGGTAGCGTAGTAGATGTACCTCAAGGTACTGAGGTTACCTTATTAATAACCGATAGTGACGGTAATCAACAAACTATTACAGCGATTACTAATGCCGATGGAAGCTATAGCGCCGATATACTTAATGAGCTTAGCGAAGGTGACTTTACAGTTACTGCAAGTGTAAGTGACGAAGCAGGCAATAGCAGTACAGCAACGGTTACTGGCACCATAGATTTAACCGCACCTACCGTAACTATAGATAATATTGGTGATACAAACGATACAACGCCTACTATAAGCGGCTCTACTCAAGGTTTAGCTGCAGGTAGTGTGGTTACAGTGATTGTGACTGATAATGCTGGCGCTGAGCAGCAATTTGTCACTGCTATAAATGGTGATGGCACATGGAGTATAGATGTCCCACAAACATTAGCTGAGGGTGAGTTTAGTGTGGTGGCAAATGTAAGTGATAGTGCTGGTAATAGCGCGCAAGACTCACAAACTGGCTCTATAGATTTAACCGCACCAACTATTAGTGTAAATGACTTTACTGACTCTAACGATTCAACACCTGTATTTAGTGGTACCACAACTGATGTAGAGCCAGGTAGCTTGATCACTGTATCAGTAACAGACTCTAATGGTGATTCGCAAACCTTAACGGCAGTTG
>NZ_AUTO01000117.1:0-12320 GCF_000498055.1 Pseudoalteromonas sp. TB51 | reverse complement strand
CCGCTCAACCCTGTTGGAGTCTGGGATTAAAATGCGCTAGCCGTGAGAGCACACAAAAATATAAACAAAAAAGTGACGCGGTAAATACTGATAACTCATTATAAAGCCAAGGTAGCTTAATAATGTAGGAATAAATGCACCAAACAGTATTTGCATGGGCAAAAGATTAAGATCAATGTTTGCAAAAGCTGCCAATAGGGCACTGNCCAGTAGGCTACTTAAAATAGCAAGGCGCCACCCTAAAATTAGCGTTGCGGCAGTTACACCTAAAATGTGTAAATCAAGACCGCTTAAAATACCCGCTTTAATTTGCCATAACATGGCAAACACTAACGCACACGCAAGTACCCCTATTTGCCGTGCAGGCGTTTTATAAAGTGCTTTATAGGTATTTTTTTCTACGCTTATAAAGGTAATAATTAAAACAAGGGCCCAAAGTAGCCCTTGCATTTTAAGCGTTAACATAGCAATTATTTAAAGGTTGACCAAATTGGCGCATGGTCAGAGGGCTTTTCTATGCCGCGTAATTCGTAATCTATGCCGGTATCAATACATCGCTCGGCAAGGGCATGGGTAGCAAGTACAACATCAATGCGTAGGCCACGATTATCTACAAACCCTTTAGAGCGATAATCAAACCACGAGTATTTGTCGCTTGTATCAGGGTTTTGCTCTCTGAAGGTATCTTTAAAGCCCCAATTTAATAATTTAGCAAGCCATTCGCGCTCCTCTGGTTGAAACGAGCATTTACCTGTTTTAAGCCAGCGTTTAGCGTTTACTTCACCAATACCAATATCTAAATCGGTAGGCGAAATATTGATATCGCCCATAACGATAACATCTTCATCGGGCGTGTGGTTTGTTTGTAAATGGGTCATTAAATCTTTGTAAAACTGGCGCTTATAAGGGAATTTTGTTTCGTGATTTATATTATCGCCTTGTGGGAAATAACCATTCATTACTGTTAGGTCGCGGCCATTTTCTTGCTCAACTGTCACACTTATCATGCGTTTTTGTGCTTCTTCAGTGTCGCTGGCAAAACCTTTTAAGACCGATTTAGGCTCATTTTTGCATAACATTGCCACACCGTAGTGCGCTTTTTGACCATGAAAATAAACGTGGTAACCCATTTTTTGTACGTCCTCGAGAGGGAACGCCTCATCATGAACTTTAATTTCTTGCAAACCAATAATGTCTGGCTGGTGTTTATCTATAATTGCTTGTAACTGGTGTAAGCGAGCTCGCAGACCATTGATATTGAAAGAAATAACCTTCATAAAATTTACCTTTAATTAGACTCTGTTTTTATAGCTAAATTGTATCAGTAAATAAGCCTACATAACATGATCGAAATGAGAAAATAGCTGCGCAAATGTTGATCAATTGGTGCGTAAAGTTTAAACATTGTAAATGCTTTATTAATTATTTAAATAAATAAAAAATTCAATTGATCTCGTAATTATTGAATATATAATGCGCAAAAATTACTTGTTTAGTCGTTTAAATAGGATCTCTCTCATGAAAACACAATTACTTTTAGCTACTGCTTTATTAGCCTCTGCGTCTGTATCAGCAAAAAGCAACACTTACTTTAGCCAAGATAATAAACTTGAATCTAAATTATGTGTATTAAGTGCAAATGAAGGCTTTAGCGCAGCGCGTAAAGAAGCAGCACAACACGGTGTATACTTATCGCGTTTTTCTAAAAGTGTTTTATGTAATGGTCAAGATATTCGCGACATTGCTAAAAAAGTAACGTCTAACCAAGCTGCTGAATCAAAAGTTGAAGTGTTTGCAAAAGATGCACACCAAGAAACACAGTTATGTATCACAGCGTTAAAGCAAGGCCTTGCGCCTGTTCGCCAAAAAATTGGTAACTTAAACTCGTTAAAGTGTAACGGACAAAACGTAACTGAATTTGTAAAGCGTTACCAAAACGCAGCAATCTAATTTCGCGGTAACATATAGATTAAAATAATGCCCAGTTTATACTGGGTATTTTTTTGCAAAAATTACAAGGTATGCAGCAATCATTGCAAAGCTAAGTAATTGATTAATGTATATAAAACAATCTAAACTCACGTAACTTATTGATTGTTGGCGGCTTGTGCACTTTGGCATTGGACTTGTATTAGTTAAAGTGACATTTACTAACTACAAGGATACGTCTTATGAAAAATTTAACACTCGCAACAACTATTTTAGCTTCGTTAAGTTTAGCCGCATGTGCCTCAAACCAAGGCCTTGAAAAAATCGATAGCGATTTTGCAAGTTTAGATAACGACAGTGATGGTTATATTTCAAAAGTAGAAGCAGATGACGATAGCATCTGGGGCCACTTTTCAAATATTGATACCAATATGGATAACGAGATCAGTCGTAAAGAATTTAACACTTACATGCAGTTAAATACCGGTAAGGTAGCGACTGACAGCGAAGTAAGTGAGTCGGCGTTTAAAGCTAAAATAGCTAAATTTGATAAAATCGAAAATGATTTTAGAAGTTTAGATAACGACAAAAATGGTTACATCTCAGTAGAAGAAGCTGACGATGATGATATTTCAAACCATTTTGGTTACATGGATGGCAACAATGATAAGCGCATCAGTAAAGGTGAGTTTAAAGGCTACATTAGCAAATACGGTAAAGCCGTTGCTGAAGATGATGCACTAAAGCATTATAAAAACAGCTAATATTAGCTAAATACGCTACACATAAGAGCCAGCATTAATTGCTGGCTTTTTTGTGCATTTAATTTGTTTTAAAAGCAGATATATTTTCCCCCTTTTGCGATGTTCTGTCATAATAGATGGCTACGTATTTTAAAGGGCAAAGCAAAATATTATGGCGGGTCGTCGAATTAGTGATGAACAATTAATTGAGATCATTGAAGCGGCTATATTTGTCGCAGACAAACCTGTTAGCAAACGCCACTTAAAAGATACTGTACTGGCTGATTTAGCTATTCCTATGTCACGAATTAACACTGCAATAGACGCTATACATACTCACTATCAAACACGTGGCATTAAGCTAGTTGAAGTAGGCAGTGGCTATCGCTTTCAAGCGTGTAGTAGTTTAAGCCCTTGGCTTAGTAATTTATGGCAAGAACGGGCACCTAAGTACTCTCGCGCACTACTAGAAACATTGTCGTTAATTGCCTACAGGCAACCAATAACGCGTGGTGAAATAGAGCAAGTACGAGGTGTAACAACCGGATCAGCAATTATTAAAACCCTCCTTGAGCGAGAGTGGGTTAAAGTAGTAGGGCATAAAGAAGTACCTGGTAAACCAGCGCTTTATGCAACAACAAAATTATTTTTAGATTATTTTTCGTTAACCGGTTTAGATGAACTTCCTGCATTGCCAGCGCAACAGGAAAGTAAAATAAACCAGTTATTAAGTGATCCTTCTGTGAGAGAACCATCCGAATGAGTATTCAAGGTGAAAAGTTACAAAAAGTCCTAGCCCGTGCAGGGGTAGGCTCACGACGTGAAATGGAAAAATACATTGATGCAAACCGCGTTAGTGTTAATGGTAAAGTGGCTAAATTAGGTGACCGTGTTGAGGAAACAGACTTAATACGTGTTGATGGCCACAGCGTAAAAATTGAAGAAAAAGCCGACCGTATTTGTCGTGTAATTATGTACAACAAGCCAGAAGGGGAGTTAAGTACACGTAAAGACCCAGAAGGACGTCGTACCGTTTTTGACCGTTTACCACGCATAGACGGTGAGCGTTGGATTGCTGTTGGTCGCCTAGATATTAACACGGCAGGTTTAATGTTATTTACCAACGATGGTGAGTTAGCTAACCGCTTAATGCACCCAAGTTATGAAGTTGAGCGTGAATATTCAGCCCGTGTATTTGGTGAAGTGACCAATGAAACCATTAAAAACCTAACGCGTGGCGTAGAGCTTGAAGATGGTCCGGCTAAGTTTTTAACGGTTAAATCTTTGGGTGGTGAAGGGATTAACCGTTGGTACAATGTAACGCTAAACGAAGGACGTAACCGCGAAGTTCGCCGCTTATGGCAATCGCAGGATGTAGAAGTATCGCGCCTTATTCGTATTCGTTACGGAAAATTAGAGCTAGATAAGCGCCTTCCTCAAGGTGGTTGGGCTGAACTTGATTTAGAAACCGTTAACTATTTACGTAAAACCGTTAAATTAGGCCGCGAAACACAAACTAAACTGTCGGTTATGCCTGAAAAACGCAAAGACAAGCGTGCTAAAATTAACCAAATTCGTAAAGCGGTTAAAAAGCATAACCAGCGTGTTAAACAAACTAAGCGTAAGTAATACCAATCCGTAATAATACTTAATCATTTTGCGGGGCTAAACGTGTCGCTACCTAGGTAAAAAAATGCTCATTTAGCACAGCTAAATAGCGAATTTTTTGCCAAGCGAACAACACGTTTTTCTAGCCTTAAAATAGATAATTTAATTAAGCGAATTGGTATAATTACCAAAAATTACCGACAAAAAAGCCGCAATGTATGCGGCTTTTTTTATAATTAAAAATGTAGTTTACTTTTTTTGTTGCGCATCGAGAGATTCACCGTTTACATCGCTCGAGTCATCACTCATTAAATATAAATACGTTGGCATTAAATCTTCTGGGGTAGCAAGCTTATCGCGATCCTCCCCTGGGTACGCTGATGCGCGCATAGAGGTACGTGTTGCGCCAGGGTTTATACAATTTACACGGATATTGGTTTTACCTACTTCGCAGGCCCATGTTTGCATCATGCCTTCAACTGCAAATTTAGATATTGCATAAGGCCCCCAAAATTCGCGCCCTTTACGGCCAACGCTTGATGAAGTGAAAACAATAGAGGCATTTTCTGATTTACGCAGCACAGGGAATAGCGCTTTGGTGATCATTGCTTGCGCAGTAACATTCACTTTCATGATGTTTTCAAACGTAGAAGAGCAAAAGTGCTCAAGTGGCCCGAGCGAACCTAAAATACCGGCATTATTTAATAAGCCGTCTAATCGGCCAAATTGACTTTCGATTGTAGCTGCTAAATCGCGGTAGTTTTGTTTTGTCGCGCCTTTTAAGTCCATTGGCACAATAGCAGGCTGAGGGTAACCAGCATTGACAATCTCATCGTAAACGCATTCGAGCTTATTTGTTGTTTTACCAAGTAAAATAACTGTCGCGCCATGCTTTGCGTAGGTAATTGCTGCTACGCGGCCAATACCATCGCCGGCACCTGTAATTAAAATTACTTTATTTTGAAGTGCATTTGGAGTTGCTTGATAAGTTTGCATATAAATACCAATTTATAAAATTTTTTTGATTTTAACATAGCAAATCGTCAAGTAATCGAATTTATTGAAAATTTAGGTGGCGGAATTATAAACTTTACGTTAAGTTTAACTGGTCTAATGTCTCATTAATAAACTGATTACATTGTTTTAACTTTACTACACTGATTAAACACACTTACTTTGAACGAACACACTATAAAAATAAAGATATGTGCGGAGCCAACAATATGAAAAAAATGCTACTCTCACTCTCGGTTACAGCTGCGTTAGCAGGTTGTGGCGGCGGAGAAACATTAGAAGATGTTAAAAACGATACTGCAACCATAATACCTAATGCCACGGTGACCTTTGACCCTGCGAATGGGGTTTTATCTGTCCCTAACGATTTATTAATGAGCGGCACTCAAGACGGTACAATTAATATTCCAGGTGAATTAGACGATGATAACGTCTCTGTGCCTCGCACTGCTTATGCAGATCCGCAATTAGCGCTAGGTGCGTTAGATGGCTGGTCATCGCAAGTGCCTTACAAAATTGATTTAACTTTCCCTACAGGCGTATCGCTTGATGAAACCTCTGCAGCGTCGCCTGGTACAGTAAGAATTTTTGAAGTGGTTATGGGCGCTAGCTTAACTGATGCAGAATGTGCTGTTGTTACAGCTGGTTCAGCGTGTAAATTGGTAGGTGAATTAACCTACGGCGTAGACTTTATTTCTCAAGCCTCTGGCGATGCAGTTGCTATTATCCCATTAAAACCTTTCACACCAGGAAGTTCATACATAAATGTATTAACCACTGGATTAAAAGACTCTCAAGGGCGTTCTATTCAGCCTTCTTCTACTTACGCTTCTGTAAGTGAAGAAGCGCCATTGATTACTGATGCTCAGCTTGGTCTTCAAGCTGCAGTAAATAGCTATGAGAATGTGGTTGTAAGCTCAGGTGATATTACAAAAGATGATATTATATTTTCTGCTGCTATGACCATTCAATCAGCAGGTCCTGTGCTTGGCACAATTAAAAACTTACTGGCAGCTAGCTTACAAAATGATGCTTTGCCAACACCAATGGTAAGTGTACCTGAACAAGCAATGGTAAATGTGCAGCAAGTATTTGCAGCTGCGGGTGTTAGCGTATCGGATGCGTTCTCTGGTGTGCAATATTTAAAAGGTAGCGTTATGTTACCTATGTATTTAGGCACCCCAACAGGCACTGAAATAAGCGATTTAAATGATACATATTGGCAAGGTATGTGTGACAACGCGGTAGCTGTTTTAGGTTACAAAGCTGCAGCAGGCGAAGCTTTCCCTGCAGAGCCAATTAGCGATAATGATGGGCTTTGTGCTGCGCTAAGTGACGGACAGTTGCGTGATTTAGGTTTAGACACTACGCGCCACTTAACTAAGTATAACTCAATTCCTAAAGTGCAAAGCATGGCGAATGTGCCAGTGCAAATAACCAAACCTATTTTACCGGTTATTAATTTTATTCGTGATTCACAAGGTCTTGATCCAATTGAAATGCCAGAAACTGGCTGGCCAGTTGTTATTATGCAACACGGTATAACAACCGACAAAGAAAGCATGTTGGCATTAACTGCACAACTTTCAATTCAAGGTTTTGCCACAGCGGCGATTGACCATCCTCGCCATGGTGAGCGTGGTGTAGATGTTGATGCTGATGGGACAGATGACTTTAATGCAACAACAGGTTCAGTACTAAGTTACATGAACTTAAACTCGTTGTTAGTGGCTCGTGATAGCTTGCGTCAATCATCAGCAGATTTATTAGGCTTACGCTTAGGCTTAAACTTTATTAATGATGAGACAATTAATGCACAAGATGTAACCTATGTAGGGCATTCTTTAGGCTCTATTGTTGCACCTGCATTTATAGCTCAGGCTAATACTCCGCTTGCAGATACAGTTGACCCATTATTTAAGGTAAACACTGTAGCACTTGCCAGTGGCGGTGGCGGTATAGCAAGCTTTTTACTTGAATCGGCTGCGTTTGGGCCATTTATTCAAGGCTCTGTATTATCGCAAGCTGGTACAGCAGAGTCGCAAGAGTTTAACGAGTTTTTACAAGCGGATGCTATTTCAAACTGTGGTACATTATTACCAGATATGGAAGCGTTTTTAACTTGTGGCTATCAGGCGTATGTAACCTCACTTACTACGGCAGGGGAAACTACAAAACTTGCCAACATCCAAGCGGTAATGACCGAGTTTGCTTTTGCAGCGCAAACCGCACTTGATAGCGGAGACCCAACAAATTACGCAGCAGCGGTAAATGCATTAGGTACCCCTGTATACACTAATGTAGTTGTAGGCGATGGCGCAGATAACAAACCAGACCAAGTTATTCCGCCAGCGGCAGCAAATAACCCTATATCGGGCACAATTCCGTTAGCAACATTAATGGGGCTTGAAACAGTAAGCACTTCACAAGCACTAAGTGAAACCCCGGCGAGTTATTTGGTGAAATTTACAAAAGGGCACCATGGCTCAATTTTAACGCCAGCACAAGACGATGCCCAAGCGGCAACTGTTGAGGGCAGTGCAGCAGCAAACGCTGAAATGCAGCTCCAAGTAGCTACTTATTTAGCTGCACGCGGGCGTATGTTATTAGTCAGTAACCCAGAGGTTGTGACTGATTAATCAGCAAATACCTTATTAACCTTGAAAAGCCACTGTTTAGTGGCTTTTTTTTGTTATAAAGCATGATAAATTAGCTTAAATTTATAAATGGAGAGACCAGTTGGAATTTTTATACGAATACGGTTTGTTTTTTGCTAAAACGGTTACCTTTGTTATTGCTATTGCAATTATTTTAACCCTTATTGTGGGTTCAGCAGTAAAGCCTAAAGCTAAAAAAGGAGCCATAGAAATAGACGATTTGTCTGAGCAACTAGATGACTTAAAACACAGTTTTTTAGAGAATACTTTAACTAAAAAAGAGTTAAAGGCGCATCATAAAGCGCAAAAAGTCGAGTCTAAAAAAGCGGCAAATGATGAGCCGAAGCCACGGCTATATGTTATTGATTTTATAGGTAGTATGGACGCTCATGAAGTTGAAAGCCTACGCGAAGAAGTGACCGCAATTATTGCCATTGCTAATCCTGAGAAAGATAAAGTATTAGTTCGCTTAGAAAGTGGGGGCGGCGTGGTGCATGGCTATGGTTTAGCTGCATCGCAATTACAGCGTTTTAAAACTGCAGGTATTAAGCTTTCGGTTTCTATTGATAAAGTAGCAGCGAGTGGCGGTTACATGATGGCCTGTGTGGCCGATGAAATATTAGCGGCTCCTTTTGCTATTGTTGGCTCTATTGGTGTAATTGCACAAATACCTAACTTTAATAAAATTTTAAAGAAAAACGATGTAGAGTTTGAGCAAATTACAGCTGGCGAATTTAAACGTACGTTAACCTTGTTCGGCGAAAACACAGATAAAGCCCGCGAAAAGTTTCGTGATGAAATAGAGCAAACACATGGTTTGTTTAAAGAGTTTGTAAGCAGCCAACGGCCAACACTTAATATTGATAATGTGGCAACGGGTGAGCATTGGTTTGCAACACAAGCAATTGAAAAGGGCTTAGTTGATGTAATTAAAACCAGTGATGATGCGTTATTAGAGCAACAAGCTGAGCGTCAAATATACAAAGTAAAATACAAAATTAAGAAAGGATTAAGTGATAAGTTAGCAATTGGGCTAAGTAGCTCTGTAAATAAAGCAGGCGTTAATTTAATGTCGCGTTTTAAAGCAATGAACCCATAAAACGTTATTAAAGGTAATAAAAAACCCTTGCATAGCAAGGGTTTTTTTATGGGCTTTAATAATTACTCAGTAGATTTGTGGTAATCTTCTAAGTCTTTAGCTGCGTTCGGGTCGTTAAATATTGTTTCATCTAATTGACCTTCTGATTTAGCAACCACACAAGTTACCATACAGTCACCCGTTATATTAACGGCTGTGCGCGTCATATCGAGTAACCTGTCAACACCAATAATAATTGCAATGCCTTCTACTGGTAAACCTACTTGGTTAAGTACCATTGCAAGCATGATTAAACCCACACCAGGCACACCCGCGGTGCCTACCGAGGCAAGCGTTGCGGTTAGAATAACCATTAAGTAATCAGAAATCGTTAAATCAACAGCAAACACTTGTGCAATAAATACTGTTGCCACGCCTTGCATAATGGCTGTGCCATCCATGTTAATGGTAGCGCCTAGCGGAATAGTAAAAGAGGCAACCGAGTTGTTCGCGCCGAGTTTTTTGGTCGCAGTTTCAAGTGTAATAGGCATAGTCGCGCTTGAGCTTGAAGTGCTAAAACCAAATAAACACGCATGTTTCATTTTAGCTAAAAAGGTAAGCGGGCTAAGGCCTGTTAATACTTTTAAAATAATACTGTAATTAATAAACGCGTGAATTAATAACGCCGCCACTACTACAAGGAAGTACTTAGCTAGGCTGAGTATTAACCCCATTTCGATAGTGGTAAAAAGTTTAGCCATTAAAAAGAACACACCGTAAGGTGCAATGTTCATTAGTAGCGTTACTAGTTTTAAAATAACCGTGTTTAAATCTTCAAATACTGCGGCTACACGTTTACCTGCTTTGCCACTTAGCGCCATTGATACACCAAATAAAAGCGCAAACACAATAACTTGCAGCATGTTCCCTTTAGCCATTGCTTCGAATGGGTTAGTAGGGAACATATCGATAATCACTCGCGCTAAGGTAGGGGCTTCTTTAGCATTGAAGCTTGCATCTGATGGCAGTGCAATGCCTTGACCTGGGTTAAATAATAACGCCAGTGAAATAGCTACGGTAATTGCCACGGCAGTTGTAACTAAATATAAGCCAATCGATTTACCACCTAAACGGCCTAATTTTTTAGGATCGCTTAAGCTACACGTACCACACACAAGCGATACAAATACCAGCGGCACAACCAACATTTTTAAGCTGGCAATAAAAATTTGTCCGCCAACATGAAAAAGGCCATCTACAAAAAAAGCTTTAATTGGCAAAGAGAATAACCCAAGAGGAATTAGATAATCGTCTTCACCAGCTAATATAGCCTGAAATAAAAAGCCTACTGCAATACCCAGTGCCATGCCAATCATGATACGGGTAGTTAAACTCATTGAACGTATTTTAGACATATTCCCTAATCTATTTTTTCAAATTTGCCATAGACTACCAGCAAGGAAATATTTACTACAGAAAAAAATAACCTTTGCGGAATTATTTACATAAAAAAGTGACAAAAAACTGTGATATTAGACTAAGTTATAGGTTAATATTAGGTAAACAACTATTAGTAAATAATAACAACGCTAGGGAGAGGTCCATGCCTTTAACGCGACTACTCAGCATTACACTATTTAGCATTTTGCTTTGCGCTTGTGGTGGTGGTGGAACAATCGAAAAAGACGGCACCATCGGAGATGATGACGATTCTACTACAGAAACATCCACTTTCACGGTAACTTTAAAAGGTTACTTACAATCTAGTGACACTGAGTCAAACACGGTCACAGCGGCTGCTCCTTTAGAGCTTAGAGCTACTTTAGAAGATGAAGATGGCGATGCAGTCTCAGGTGAGCGTATTACTTTTACCCTTGCTGACTCAATCGGTGAACTAAACCCTACAGCAGGTACAGCGTTAACCCAATCAGATGGTATAGCGATACTGGAACTTACCGCGGGTGAAAATGCAGGAGCTGGTGAAGTAACAGCAACCTATACAGTAGATGGCGAAAGTTACACCGATACGTTTGCATTTGAGTCGGATGGCGCACAATCAACAGATCCACAATTGAGTGTAACGCTTGTTGATTCATCTGGGGCTACGACTCGAAGTGTTGATTATTTAAACCCTGTTACCGCGCAGGTTGAACTATTAATTGATAATGAACCCGCTGCTTACCAATTAATTGAGTTTGTACTTACTGGTTTAGGGAGTATAAATCCTACAAATGGTACAGCTTTAACAAACGAACAAGGCATTGCAACAATTAGCTTGCTTGCAGGGACTGAAGCTGGGGCTGGCTCTATTGTGGCCACCTACACCGATAACGAAAATACTGTTTATAGCTCTGAAGGTTATACATTTACAACTGAAGGGGATGCGCCCATTCAAGGTGAATCATTAGACTTTTCTATCGGTTTAAGTCTTACCTCTTCAACGACGTTATCAGAAATTAGCACAATCAGCGCCGCAGATAGCGCAGTTGTTAAAGCAACTATTCTTGACGGAGATGGCGTTGAAGTTGAAGGGGCAGTTGTAAACTTCTCATCAACTTTAGGTAACTTAATCCCAAGTATTGGTACTGCACTAACGAATGAAAGTGGTGTTGCATCAATTAACTTAACTTCGGGTACTGTAGAAGGTGCAGGCGTTATAACAGCCCAGTACGAAGGTGTTGAGCAAACGCTGGGTTTTTATACAAAAGGTGATGCTGTAAATCCAGACCAAAGTACTGCTGATATTAGTTTTTCAATCCTAGAAAATTGTCCAGCAGACTTTAAATCTCAAAGAGATGCAAGCCAGTGTGATCTAGTAACTAGTATCTCAGGTGATTCAACGGCGATTCTTTATATCGAAGTGACTAACGAGAATTCGACAACTCCTCTTACGCAGACCCTAGTAACAGCGAGTACAACAATTGGCTCAATTACACCTTCAACTGGCACGGCTATTACCGATGCAAATGGTATCGCACTTTTAGATATAGTTCCTGGTCAAGATGTAGGCGCCGGTGAAATTACTGTGTCAGTGCTCGATAGCGATTTAACTAAGGCATTTCAAATTGCTGCTGTAGATGTTGAAATTGCTATTAGCAGCTCGGTTGCAGACGATGAACTATTAGCTGCAGGTGCAACAGCACTTATCTCAATAGAAATTTCAAAAGACGGTGAGCTATATACCACACCACTTACTGTTGAATTTTCATCTGGTTGTGTTGGCTCTGGCCAAGCACTTATAGACGAAACAGTAACCAGCATTGGCGGCTTTGCACGCTCTACATACCGTCC
>NZ_AUTO01000116.1:0-22157 GCF_000498055.1 Pseudoalteromonas sp. TB51 | reverse complement strand
TGTATTGAAACCCAAGGTGTGTTTAAAACGCTTTATGTAGACAGAGCTGGTATATTCGGCGGGCCAAAGCGTTGCAACTTCTCTCAAATGCAACGCGCCTGTGAAGAATTAGGTATTGAAATAATTTTTGCTAATTCACCACAAGGTAAGGGGCGTGTTGAGCGTGCGTTTGATACCTTCCAAGACCGACTTGTGCCGGAGCTTAGGTTAAATAATATCAATGATATTGCTGGGGCTAATGCTTACCTTAAACATGTCTTTATTCCTCAATACTGGCAAACTAAAATACAAGTGAAATCGAAACAACGTTCTGAGTTCACACCATTATCAAAACACACCAACCTAGACGATATCTGTGTCATCAAAGATCACCGTAAAATACGTAATGATCATACCTTCAGCTATGACAACAAATTTTACTTGATTGATTCACCGCTCAAATACTCGATTGCCAATCAAAAAATAGAAATTAGAAAAACGAGCAAGAAAGAGTTTACTGCTCACTTCGCTGGACGACAGCTTAAAATATCAGAGGTAAACGAACCAAGTAAACTTGCATCAGAAGACTTGGCTGTACAGAAAAAGCTTGAAGTATTAGCGCTAATTGAGGAGCTTGGAAGTGTCAGTGCAGCCTCACGTCAAAGTGGCGTATCGCGAGATACTATTCACCGTCACTTAAAGCTGGTTAAGCAAGGAGGGGCTGATGCTTTAAAACGTCAAGAGACTCCAAACCTGCGACATAAAAATTGTGTAGATCAAGCGATAGAAGATGCGGTTGTGCAATTCTCAATTGAGCATCCACATCTTGGTCAACAGAAAGTCGCAATGAAGCTGACTGAGTCACTTGGTGTTGATATTAGTGCAGGTGGTGTGCGCAGCATGTGGCTTAGAAATAACTTGAACACTACCGCACTGAGAGTTGAAAGATCGCAAGTGTTACAAGAAACCGCACAAACTGTAGCCAGTTAAATAACTGGCTGGTATGCTATTTACGTCAAAGTCGCTCGGTAATTAGACCGACATAATCCCTTGGTAATCACACTAATACACATAATGTCACCCGAGCTAAGTGTCGTGCTACTATTACTTTGAAAGAATGAGTGTCTATTAATAGCATCACTTGCGAAGAATTCCCATGGCACTTGTACCGTCAGTGCCCGATACTGATACTACAACACCTGATTAATGTTAAATTAACTAGCTTATATAGTTAGTTAGCTCATCAAATACATGAGCTGGGAGTATTACTTCTCCTGTATCCACATCAATAATATATTGCCCTTTCACAACCTTCATAGACTCCGCCAACAACAACTCTCTAAGCCCTACCCGGCAAGCCTTGCTTAAATCGTGCTGTTGGCTAGGCTCTACATGATCGCGTTCATCTGGTGTCTGGTCTAATGTTTTTGTAAGGGATATTATTTTTTCCGAATGTTCTTGTTTAATTATGCTTTTGTACATATCAACTTCTTTTTGTAAGAGGCCACATAATATTCTCATTTCCTCCATCGTTTTATCTTGAAAAGGGAGTGGCTCGCTTCCGCCCTCGTTGTCTTTTACATCCGCCACATACTGATTTATCAAGTTGTGGTAATATCCACAATTATCATTGCGGATGGTACCTAGACTTGGCGAACCGCTTAGCTCTTCTTTGCAGTATTGCGCAACACTTACTTGCGTAATCTTTCTTTTGGTCTCAATTAGAGCCTTGCAAGCACTGCTAACATTTATCAGCGAACGCTCTAAACGCTTATCGTTCACTTTCGATAGCGTTGCTTCAAGGTAAGCATCTCCGAGAGGTGATTTACTAGTCATACATTAATTCCTTTTTCTTCTTGTTATTAGTTGACTCAATTAACATATCTCCTTGCTCAAGGGCTAATTTTAACTTTGATAGATCACTCAAGCCTAAATTTTGGATTAAGATCCTAGGATCTTTGTACTCTTCATCTTTAAAAGTGCGACCTACCATTTCAACAGCTGATTGGAGCTTGTACATAATTGCGAGTTGTTTAGTTTTATTATCTGGGGCAAAAATCAGCTCATCTTTTGCTTCTGCTGCAACTGATAATTTTTGCAAGAATTTAGCAAGCTCTCGCTGTGAAATAGCAGCTCCGGTTGTATCTAACCCTAATATAGCGCCTTGTATAGATACTTCCATTGCTGACTCAAATTTATTTAGGGGTTGCCACGATGCGTCTTGAACAAGCTTCGTACTATCAGAGTCCAAATTCAATAGTGGATTCTTACTGCTCGAATTCATCTCTCCAGATTTTTGCAAGCTAGCTTCGTACATTGCTAACCTTCGTTTTCTCTCAACAACATAACTTGCGGCTTCAGCCATTAGTTCGTCGAGCTTATTTTTGTTTTGTGTAAGTCTAAATTGATAATCGTCAGCATTCACTTTTAACTGTATCTGAGCCAATTCATTTAAGATTTCTGTTCTACGTCCTGCTAGATCTGTTAATTCATCGCCTATCTTGTTGATATAATAAATTTGCTCGAGTAAGAATCTTTCCCCTGACTGCCAGTAACGACAGTTACCGCATCGTTGTTCACCAACATTCGTCACATTTACCTTTTGATCGCCACGCTTGGTAAGAGTAATATCGACACCACCAAAGCGGCAGTCATACCCGAAGCAGACCCCCCCTCCCGCAAGTTTGGGTAAGCCTGACGTTTCTTTGGATGGATCTATAGTTTGGATAGCTGCTGGGCTTAAATTCCAATCCTCTACAAGTGAGAAATTTGCAATAAGTTCTTCATTGTTGCGCAAGTACTCTAGTTCGTTTACGTCCGAAATGCCTTTGCTATCAGCTGCTTTAATTAATAATTGCTTAAACCTGATGCTACTCACTTTTTTATAATAGATAGTCATTACTTCTGTAGCATGACCTACAAGCGCCATTACAACATCCGTAGGTACTCCTCGCTCTAGTAAACTTGAAATACCGTAAACACGAAGGCTATGGACATCGTAAATAAGGTCACCTTTATCATCTAACAAAATATTTTGTGCTGTAAAATGGGGGTTATTTTGCCTAAATTCAGCGTCAGCTGCCTTGAAAAGTTTTTGAATAGTACTACGAACAACCTCTCCTGATGGTGGTAAGTATAAAGCTTGCCTGTCAGCATATTTTTTTGGTTGACTAACCGCCATAGCACTCATCCTTGTGGCACGGGGATCTCTAAATAATGGTACAAAGTAAGGCAAGTTATCCCATGTTCCTGCTGAATACTTCTTAGCATTCTCATCCGATACTTTTACAGGTATACAAATGTGATCAGGTGCATACGTACGATTAAAAGTCTTCTGCCTATCAATAATGTCGTAAACGTTCTCAAACATTGCAATATCTGTGTTTGACGGCCAAGGTATGCTGTATCCGGTATGCCCTTTTTGTTGAAGTGTTATTTCTTTGGTCTTGTTGGTATTAAGGTAAAGGTTCATTTCTAAATAAGAACCCGTGATAGAGGACAAAACCCCTGTGCGCCCAAACTTCTCGGTATGTGTACGTCCGTCTGGATACTTAAATCCAGCAAGGCATGACGTATTTTCTATATAGCACTTTTCTGCTAAGGACCAAACCTTATCATCTAACAGCCCTTCATCTAACCACCGAGCCTGATGACCGCGCATAGGAATAATAAGTAATAAGTGAACAATATGAGCAATGTGCGGGATAAAAACCTTTTCGTATTCATTAGTAATGTAATTCTTCAGATTTAACGATGACTGAGGCAAGTTTCTAAAGAATTCATAATCATTTCGTGTAGTGATATCCAAAAGCATTTCATGAATACTTGTCGGCATAAATTGTCTGTGAGTAGTGCTTTTACTAGGCGCAGCTGGAAAGATATGCTTAGGTTGCGGAATAGCAACACCAACAACAGTTCCTGAATTGACCGTTTCTTGCGATGCCCAGCTTGAAAAAAACTCTGAAATTTTAACCCAATAAGATCTTAATGTATTTAGGCTTAGTGGTTCACCAGTAGACTTTTTGATATTATGTAAAAACTCATAAAATGTTAAGTTCGTTTTACCTGTGGGGCCGTAGAAGTCGCGAGTTGTAAAATCATGCATCGTCTTAAAGCTCGTTTCACTGGAGTTCCTTTCTATTACCCAGTCTAAAAAGCCATTATAAAAAGTCACAACGTCTGCATTACCGTACTTAAGAGCGTGCTCTTTTAATATTTTGTGAATTGCATCAGGAGCCTTGCCTTTGTAGTTTATTAAATCAATTGAACGCGTGCCTTTAGAAGCCGTTTGAATACGCACATAGGTGTTGCCACTTAGCATCTGCTGTGGAAAAGGTTTGTAGTCTACTCTCTTAACCCAGTCATCATTGGCTTCAAGATATCCAAACCAATCCTTAACCGCTTTAAAGGGCAGCCCTGAGCTTGTGTTGTACCCAGAACCAGCAGTTCTTTGCTCTCTTAATATAAGAAAAATATCTTCTGGAAAGTCAGAAACACAATTAAAAGAATTCGCAAAATAATAAAAGCGATTTAACATAGTGCTGTGGCTTTTATTGGTGCGCTGTTTTGCTTCTTTAATCTGCCGGATAAATACATTTTCTGAGAGTAAATCAAGTGAATAATTGGTTATAAACTTCAAATTAAGAAAAAATGGCGGGTAAAGTATGTGGCCACCTTTCGGCGTCATCAAATGAACAAGTAACCCTTTTACCTGCTGAGATATTGCATAAACAAGGTTTGCAAAACCGGTTCTTGTTTTTGTTTCTTTAGCATCGAGTATATGCTCTTGAATTAAAAGGCTTAACTTATCCTCAGTTAAGTTAATTAAACGAGTATCTTTGTCACCATAGTAATTACTATCGAGCTTCGCTATTAACAAAAATTTAAAAAAGGGAGTCCTTTTTATCTCGGTGATAGTTAAATTTTCTTTTACTTGGCGAAGATTATCTTTGGCGTAATCTATAGCTATAATTTGATCGTTAATGCACAGTAATAACTCTACAATTTGCTTTGCATCGAAACCTTCTAAAGTTTGGTGCCAATCGATCCAGTAAGGGCTAACAATTGAGCCAGCTTGCTTCGGATGACAAGATTCTGCCATTTTAGATAGACTATGGTTATTAACCATTTTACGGATGATACTCTCACGTTCAACAACGGTTTTGCTAAGTAACTCTTTGGCGTCACTATTGCTCAACGGGAACTGGCTAGCGGGTGCTTTAGATATCAGGTGGCTTAATCGAAATACAATATCTTCTTTCGCAATTTCATTGAAAAACTTACCAAAATCGTTTTTGTTACCAAATTCGACCAATGAACCATGATCAACAATAAAGGTTTTAAATTTAGGGTTATATTGCACTTCACGATTTGACATATAACCGACACCTGTTTCAAGGTCGTTGATTGAATACGACACATCATACTCCGAGTCATCTAGCCACTTGGACATACAAACCTTGATGTCATCTTTAATTACATTTACATACATTGCCAGTTCTCTTTTATTTGTTTTTTTAATTTTACAAATTCAGTTTCTGCATGGGTGCCAGCTAAGCTTGACCTCATTTTTTCGCCAGTAGCATGAGCATATATTTCTGTACTGCTTCTTTGCGCATGTCTCATAAAAACTTGTACATCATCCAAAGAAAGCCCAAGGCCATTAACGCAGTACATGCCAGCAAAGTGACGAAGCATATGGGGCCCGCCAGTTATTCCTGTTAATTCTTTGATTTTTCTTCGTACGTATTGGCTATAAGTGCCTATTTTCAATGGTGTGCCGCTTCCTTTCTGGCATAAAAGATACGGATGATTTAGCCGCTTTTGCCTTATTAGCTCAAACAACAAGTTCTTAAATTTTACGCGGGCCTCCTCACTCGACCAATCCAACGTGTATCCAAAACTACCTTGATGCTTTAATGTGACCCCCTTCCATTGGAGCTTATAAGCGGCTACGCCGCCGACAAGATCAACCCTTGGGGATGGTTTTGATAAATAAAGAATATCTATTTCAGAGAGTCCTTCTTTGCTAAAATGCTGATTTTGATATTTTTCAAAAACTGCACTTCGAGGTATAAGCTGCTTTTTCGATTGGCAGTATGATTTTCCGCCTACAGGATGACTCAATATAACCCCTTCTGGTGTTATGTCATTAATCAAAATATGGAGAGCCTCAGAGCCCCGAAGAGCGGTAAAACACTGAAGTAATATACATGCTTTATAATTAATGTTGTCAGTCTCATCGACCATCTTTAAGAGGGCCTCTGGTGGTAAGTATTTGAAACCTTGCCCCGGTGCGGACTCATGTGTAATTCTAGGTTTGAAGAATCCTCCTTTCTCGGGTTTGCTGTTGGTTTTATCACCCTTTAGATGAGTTAGGAGGCTAAAGGTATTATTTTTTTTCCAGTTTATATATTCACCCGTACTGCGACCAAGAACATCAGCTACTTCAAATGAGTTTGCTCCTAAAAATTGGGTGCAGAATTGTTCATAGACCTCAAAAGCAACAATTCTTTTTTTGACAACGTTATACTTTAACGGTTTCCACCAGAGACCTACTTCGCATGTACCATTGGTTATTGTTCCGTGCATTCGAGTATAAAAATAGTCGATTAGAAGTCGGGCAGGTTTTAACGCCCACTGTTCATGTCTTGACTCCATTTTCATGAAAAATTCATAGATCTCACTTACAGCAAGTATTAAATTACGTACTTCATGCGTCTTACCTCTACCTAGCTCGTAATTACTTTTGAAAAATAAGTGTAATGAACGAGACACCGAGCCATCAAAGAAGTAAACAACAGGGAACAGCACGTCCTTAAATTCTTCAGTTTTAACCCACTCTATGTGATACATAGCAGTTTTATTAACAGACATATGAATCTTTTCCCTGATAATTTATGTGATCATTTTAATGTATTAAAAACAAAACATCAAGATAGAAAGAAAAAAGGTAAAACATAAAAAAAAGATTATAAATTAGAGTTATGTGACTAAGTGACTGTAACAAAATAAGCTAATCGCACGTGATGAAGCACTTCATCTGTCGGGTACGCAGCATATTGTAAACATTATGCAAGACGGTAAAGACGACCCTGAAATGGCGATTGTTGCCGCGCAGTGCCGTGAAGAAGCCATTAAAATGTTTGTTGAAGCCGCAGAGCAAGAAAAAGAATGGGCAGAGTACTTATTCAAAGATGGCTCTATGATTGGTTTAAACAAACACATTTTATGTCAGTATGTTGAATACATTACTAACGCACGTATGACCGCCATTGGCCTGCCTGNTGGCTTGTGTCTGACAACGTGCAAGTTGCACCGCAAGAAGCAGAAATTAGCTCATACCTTGTAGGTCAAATTGACTCACAAGTAGATGCCTCAGAATTTGGTGACTTTGATTTATAATGAGTGACAAACCCACTGCAAGTATAACGCTTGCAGATAACAGCCAGTGTATAGAATTTAGCACTGGCTGCCCTTCTGTTTTACATTGCTTAGAAAACCAAAAAATAGACGTAGCGTATCAATGCCGCGAAGGCTATTGTGGCGCGTGCAGAGCCACGTTAGTCTCAGGCCAAGTTCACTATAACGAAGAGCCTTTAGCGTTTGTACGCGAGGGAGAAATACTGCTGTGCTGCTGTAAGCCAAACGGTAATATAAGTATTAATTTAAAATAAATTTACTGCGTTTTATTCAAATGCTGTGGTTCAAACCGGTAGTGCCCTGTGATTTTATAATCAAAAAGCATATCGGTTTTTTCTGCCCCACGCCCAATGTTATGTACAATTAATGGATTGCCAGTTTGTACTGAACGCTCATTAACTACCATCCCTATATGTGGCAGGTTACCCGGTAACATCCAAGTCACTATATCACCTGTTTTATAATCTTCAGGGCTATCAGATAACACTAACGCACGACCCTGTCTTTTAAAGTAGGTTTGTAAGTTAGGCACTCTTCGGTGGTCTATATTTTTATCGGGTTTGGTCAGCCCCCAAATACGCTTTGAGGGGTACAGGGTAAAATTGTCACGCATGTCTTCGTGTACTAACTGTTGTAAATCTATACCTAACTGGCGATAAGCACGAATTATCACATCGGTACACACCCCAATATTACTTGGCACGTCACCACCTGGGTAACTTATTGAACGATAACTCCCATCATACGTAACTTGGTGTGTTGTTCGCTGAATTAATGCAGCAGTTATGTCTTCTTCAAATGAATTAGCTAACGCACTAAAAGGCGCTAATACACTAAAATATAACCATACATTAGCCATATACTGTTCCTTGTAAAAAATTTATAATGCATCCAGTACATACTCAGGCACATTTATTTTCTCGCCTGAATTGATAAAGTGAGTATCGAGCGAATAAGCCATAATTTCAAGCGGTGCATTGTGATAACCAAAGTGCTTAATTTCATTCATATAGCGCGCTATAAAGGCTAAAGCACCAAGATTTTGCCACTTCAATACATACACTAATTCATGAAAATGTACGCGCAAGTTATCAACACTTGTCGGCAACAAGTAGTAAGTATTTTTATAAGTTATGCCGCTGACTTTCATATCAATAAAATCACCCAGCCCCATGGCACGTAAAGCAGCAAAATCGGGCTTGGGTATTTCATCGATTACAACATAAAAGGCTTTTTCCAAAAATTCAGTTGGGTAAAAACCTGCAAACTGTGCTGTAAATTGAGTACAGCACACTCGCTTGTATTTATATTTATGATTTACCTCATCAATCCATTACTCGATTGCGGTTAACATATCCATATTCCAAACCTCATTAAAATCGCGACTAACTAGGCTTAATTAACCTTCTTCTTCAGTCAGTGACTCAAGTAAATCATGAATTTCAGCTTTAAGCGCTTTATCTTCAATTTTATTAGCGCTGACCTTGGCATTTTTTAGGCTTTTAATCGCTTCATTTTTTTGTCCAAGCTCTATTTGTAGAGTTGCCATTGAATAAGCAACCGACGACATATGATCTTTGTTATTAATCGCAACCGATTTCTGTAGCGCTTTTTCATATGTGGTAATTGCCTCTTCAAGTTCTTCGGTAAAATCAGCTAAGGTTTCCCACTGTACAGGGTGATCTTTTGAAGTATTCTCGTTTTCTTCACAAATAGCTTTGAGCCGAGAAAATAATAATTCAAACCTTTTACGGTCGTTTCTATTTGCAGCTTCCATCAGTTGCTCTGCTAAATCATGTACTGCTTTATATACTTTGGTGTTCATCATCAGGAACTATCCTTAACTGGTCACTAAACTAACTATTTAGAGGCGCCCTAATCTTATTAGAACGGCTAATTATTTAGGTGTAATAATACATTAATAATAGATAGCGGGTTGGAATTAAAAGTGTGGTTTTAAAATTATATATAAAAAAGTAATCCACGTTAGTTACAGTGATACACTGAAAAACAAATGGACACCTAATATACTGGCTAAAAATGAAAGAGTGCAACCAATGCGGTAAATGCTGTATTAAATACGGTGGGGGCGATTTAAGTGCAACCGTACAAGAAATTGAAATGTGGGCACTGTTTAACCCAGAGATTTATCAATATGTTAAAGATGATGAAATTTGGTTTGATCCAAAAACGCAATTGCGACTCTCCACTTGCCCCTTTTTAGAAATAGCGCCCAAAAAAGAGCCCTCTCATAAAACAATGTATACCTGTAGCATTTACCTAGATAGGCCAGAAGATTGCCGCCATTATCCAAGCCTGGTCTCAGAAATGATACGTGATGAATGCGAAATGATAGAACCTATCGATGTAAAAAACCAAACTAGAGCACAACATAAGCTTAATATAATTATGCTTGATAGCCGCTCTTAAACAGCTTATCTTATTTGCGTGTTTATTCATCGAAAAACATTAAGCTATAGTATAACATTGTTGATAAGTCAAAAACGCAGTGTTATATTATATCACAACATAGTAACCGCGAACCTTTAAGATAATGACAAAGTTAACATTAATTTCCTCTGCAGTTTTTTCTGTTTTATGTTCTCATTCAGCACTTGCTGCTACCGTTACCGGTAAAATAACAGACGATAAAAACCAACCGATTGAAAACGCAGCTGTACACGTACATGGTAAAGACCAAGGTGTAAAAACCAACGCACAGGGCGAATTTTCTATTGATGTAGACTCTCAAAGTCAATTGCATGTAAGTAAAGACAACTTTATAGACTCGCGTATTGCGGTAAATGAAAACTCAAACAATGTGACGGTGTCGCTTACCCCTACCTCGGTAGAAACCGTCGTTGTATATGCCTCTGCACTGCATAAAAATAGCTTAGAAATGATTTCGCCGGTGAGCGTTTTATCAGGTGATGAGCTTAAAAACAAATCAAAAGCGACCCTTGGCGAAACACTAAAGGGCTTACCAGGTGTTAATGCCAGTTACTTTGGTCCGGTATCATCAAGCCCTATTATCCGTGGTTTAGATGGCCCTCGCGTTAAAATTACCCAAAACGGTTTAGATGCCAGCGATGCATCGCGCATTGGTCCTGACCATGCAACCTCAAGCGACAGCTTAGCAGCGGAACAAATTGAAGTATTGCGCGGACCAAGCACCCTACTTTATGGCTCAGGCGCAATTGGTGGCGTGGTAAATGTGGTTGATAACCGTATTCCAACGAGCAATTTAGATGATTTAACCGGTGCTGCTGAATACAGCCATGACACGCTTTCTAACTCAAATACCGTGGCTGCAAAACTAGAAACAGGAAATGACGGATTTAACTTTCATTTTGATGGGACTAAACGCAGCGGCGATGACTATGAAACGCCTACATTTAACATTACAGATGAAGATGGTGATGTTGAAACTCATAACTCTGTAGAAAACACTTTTATTGATAGCGACACATTTAATGTGGGTACGAGTTATGTGGGCGATCATTTAACGGTTGGCTTTTCTTACGGTAGCATTGAAACCGATTACGGTATTCCTGGGCATGAGCATCATGATCATGACCATGAAGGTGAAACCGAAGAAGAACACGATGAGCACGCAGATGAAGAGGAAGAAGAGTCTGTTTATGCACATCTAGAGCAAGATCGTTGGCAAGGCCTTATAAGCTATGCGCTTGATAATAACTGGATTGAAAATATTAATCTTCGTGTTGGCTACACTGATTACAAACACAGTGAAATTGAAGACGGTGAAATTGGCACCACCTTTAAAAATGAAACAACCGAAGCACGCTTAAATGTAGAGCACAAGTTAGCGCAGTGGCACGGTATGATGGGCTATCATTATAGTGAATCGGATTACGACGCAATTGGCGAAGAAGCATTTACCCCTGCAAGTGTAACCACTACACATGCGTTATACCTACTTGAAGAACGTGAATTTGGTGATGTTACACTCGAGCTTGGTGCGCGTATTGAAGATTACGAAATAACAAGCACAATTACCGAAAGCGAGCACGCACATGATCACGATGAAGAAGAAGATCATGACGAAGGCGAAGAAGAAAGCATTGCATACAGTGAAAGCTTTACTAATGTAAGCGCCTCTGCCGGTGCTATTTGGCAATACACACCAGGGCAAAGCGTAGCACTTAGCTTATCTCACTCTGAGCGTGCGCCCCTTTCTGCTGAGCTTTTATCAAACGGATTACACATTGCTACAGGTACTTACGAGCTAGGCCTTGGCTATCATATTGAAGATAACGAGGTTCACTTTGAGCCAGAAGACATTAAACAAGAAAAATCGACCAATTTAGATTTTAGCTTTAGACGTTTTAGCGGTGACTTTGGTTACACAGTTAACTTTTTCTATAACGATATTAAAAACTTTTATTATCAACAAAACACTGGATTAGTTTACGACGAAGAAGATGGTTTAGAGTCTGCAATTGGCGCTCACGATGATGCGGTTGCCGTATATCAGTTTGCCAGTAAAGATGCTGAACTCTACGGTGTAGAATTTGATGTACACTATCAAATTGACCCTAATGCCATGGTTAAAGTATTTGGTGATTCAACACGCGCTAAGCTAAAAGACGACGAAGGTAACTTGCCGCGCATACCAGCAAATAAATTAGGATCTGAATTACAATACAATGTAGGCGATTTACAACTAACACTCACAGGTACGCACTACTTTGAGCAAGATAATATTAGCGCCTATGAAACTAAAACCGATGGCTACACAATTGTTGATGCTCAAGCTAATTATCAGTTAAGTTTAGGCGCTATAGATACGCAGCTATACTTAAATGTAGATAACATTACAGACGAACTTGGCTTTGTTCACAGCTCGTTTATAAAAGATAAAGCCCCACTACCAGGTAGAAACTTCCGCTTTGGTATTAGAGGTTATTTTTAATAACGCTTTGGCAATTATTTAGTTACTTTTAAAGCCGCATTTTATATGCGGTTTTTTTATGCCTACTCATTTAATTAACTAGGTTATTTACTTGTTGTAATAGAGTTTGTAGCGCAGGTAGCAAGTTTATCTTTCCCCCAAAATAACTCACTTAATTATGCGGATAGGCCTAAATTATTAACGTTTTTAAAGCTTGGTATAAAACCACTAGACACAAAAAAGCCGCGGTCAAGACCACGGCTTTTTAAATACTGACTTAATAACTAAATTAAGAAAGGATTTCGTGTAGCTCAACGTCAAATACAAGCGTTGAGAAAGGTGCAATTGCAGCACCTGCGCCACGTTCACCATAAGCAAGCTCATGAGGAACGTAAATACGCCATTTAGTGCCTACTGGCATCATTTGTAAAGCTTCAGTCCAACCTTTGATCACGCCACCTACTGGGAATTCAGCTGGTTGACCGCGCTCGTAAGAGCTATCAAATACTGTACCGTTAATTAATGTACCGTGGTAATCAACACGTACTGTAGACTCAGCAGTTGGCTTTTCGCCTTCGCCTGTTGCTAGTACTTCGTATTGTAAACCAGACTCGGTAACAGTGATTTCAGGACGCTTAGCGTTTTCTTCTAAGAATGCAATACCTTCAGCAGAAAGTACTTTTGCTTCTTCTTCACGACGCGCTTGGATCTCTTCGTTAATTTTTTCAAATGCAGCTTGGATCTCAGGGATCTCAACTTGAAAAGCGCTACCAGCGTACGCATCTTTCATGCCTTCAAATACTGAATTTAGGTTTAAGCCTTCAAAAGGGTTAGACTTAAGTTGCTCACCCATTTGTAAGCCAATACCGTAACTTGCTTTTTCAGCATCTGTAGTAAAATTATCTGACATAATGTGTTTTTCACGTTTTGTTAGTTAAAAGACGCGTACATGCTAACATAAAATAAAACCGGTTTGGGGCTAGTTTTTACTGTGTTTTACCTTAATTTTGCCAACTATGTAGCTACAAAGGGGTAAACTGAATAAAAATCCAACAAGCAATGGCCACGCTAGTAAACCGCCACTGCCAAACAGCACCAATGGCACTAATACTAAACCAACTAAAGCAATAAAAGCAGCGCCAATAACAGGCCAATGCGTATCGTATTTAGTAATAAGATGCGCAGTTAATACGTTAAAGCCAATACCATACACAAAGGCGGTGATAAGCGTTGCGTCTGGTTGTGCATCTGCTGCCATTTTTATTAATAAATTAATCGCGCTTTGATAACAGTAGCCAAATACAATCCACAGTAGTACATGCTTTACTAAGCGTTGCGATGTTGTAAGGTTTGCTTCTTTTGACATTTATTAAGCTCCACAAAGCAAAAAACCGCCCATAAGGCGGTTTTTTTAAATAATGGTGGAGAGATAGGGATTTGAACCCTAGATAGGCTACAAACCTATGCCGGTTTTCAAGACCGGTGCATTCGACCACTCTGCCATCTCTCCGTACGGCGCGAATAATAGGGGGTATTGAGCAACTTGTAAAGACCTAAATGTAAATAATTAGCTAAAAACAGCATTTGGTTCAAAAAACCACCACAAATAGCTAAAAACCTACATTGCTCATTGCCCTATTAATAATATTGCTTTGGCCTACGTGCAATCCACGAACAAATTAAGCACAGTAATAAACTAAGTGCTAAAAATGTAACGCTTTGAAATATTAAATCAAAACGGTTTAAATCATCACTTGGTACTACCACAAATAAAAATGCAGGTAATACACTAAGCAATAATACATAAAAACAAATTTTAAAGGCCCGACCAAAATCAAACCTTTTAGACTGCTGCATCCACCAGGTTAATAAAACAAGCATTCCCATAGCAGAGCCAGCTATAAAATGTGCAGTATTCGTGCTCATTGCCACATAAAGTGTAATAAAAGCACCCACTATTCCCCAAATTGACCATGCCAGCCAATTCTCTTTTTCTTGTAAAAATAAATTTCCCATCGTTTTCGTCTTCTTTATCGTTATTTTTATTAAGACTTTCCATACTTTAACAAAAAACAACCGATTAAAAAACAAACTGAAGAAGAAAAAGTTAACCTATATTGCTTCCGTGCGCTTCTCACAGCTAAATCAAAAAAGGACGAGCCTAACAGCAGCAACCTTAATGCTATATGACTGCGCAGAACTGCAATAGTTCATTATTTATTATAAATAAGTGAAGTAATCATCTGGTTTATGCTTAGCTGCCTTTTTGCACTCAATCTCTGGGGTGCCTAAATATAAATACCCAACAATTTCATCTTGTTCGTCTAAATTAAGGGCATTTTTGACTGCTGTGCTTTGTGCAAAATACCCTGTACGCCATACACCACCTAAACCTTGTGCAAATGCGGCTTGTTGCATGGCAAGTACACTGCAACCGGCGCTTTGTACTTGCTCAATACGCGGCACTTTTGGATGGGCTTGATACTTAGCAATAGCAATAATGATCATCGGTGCGCGCAGCACAAGCTCTTTTGCGCGTTTAATCACTTTTTCTTCTTGCTGCTCAGCAACGGCGCTTTGATGGTATATCTCACCTAATTTATGGCGGGCATCACCTTGAACGACAATAAACTGCCAAGGCGCAATACATCCGTGATCAGGCACCCGTAACGCGGCTTGCTTTATTATATCGAGCTGCTCTGAATTTGGCCCTGGGGCGGTTAATTTAGCGTCAGATTGGCGGGTTAGTAAAAGCTCAATAGCATCCATAGCGTACTCTCATAATTCAAAACGTTAGAGTACCATTTATGCCTTTAAAAAATAAACTCTGCTTAATTATCAATTTTATTAAAACCCTACTTATTCTCTCGTATTACAGCGCCCTTACTGCGTAAACAATATTCATATACCACTGTATAAATCCGATAGAGGCGCTATGCGTTTAACACACGTTACAAACAAAAAGGGCGTATAAAAATATTTATACGCCCTTTTTAAACCAATTTGTTTGCTACTCTTTTACTACTGCACGCCTGAGCCAATAATCAACACTAACAAAGCGACCGCCACCTACAAAAAACAAGCTAAGTAACATGGCAAAATAAATAGCAGAAAATTCAATACCGTTATTTATTATGGAAGGTTTCCCTTTTTCATATAAGTAATCAGTAAATCCGTGCTCTTCAACTATGCCCCTAATTTTACCTATACGTTCTTGTACTTCTAGTGAGTTTTCAAGGCTTTCTTTAGCCCCTGGAATTGATAACCAATCAAGTACTTGAGCTGAACTGGTTGTAGGGTTTGATGGCGCTATAGCAAACCAACCATTATGCCAATGCACAGTTGTTGCTGCCACAACCATTGTAAACATCAGCGGAATGCTTACTAACCGGGTAAATAGCCCAAAGAGTAAAAAACACCCGCCTAAAAATTCACTCCAGCCTGCTAAAAAGGCAAGTAAGTCTGGAAATGGTAAACCTAAACCCCATTCACTATTGCCAAACCATTGCACAACGCTTGCATCAGCAAGAAAATAGCTAAAAAAGCCGTCGGTTTCTCCACTTAGGGCTAATTTATTAAAGCCCGCAATAATCATTACGGGGGCTAAAATTAAGCGAAAAAGTAACGCAGGTAATCCGTCGGCATACGATAGATTACCCATGATTTTATTATACAAACGAAATAATTTACTCATGTGTGGCCTGCTTTGTCAGTGTTTTAAGTTATGGACTCTATACACACAAGACCTGAGGGCACTGTAAATTATTTCATTTTATTAACACTGTTAAATGGCTCTGGCCACTTGAAGCGCTTCAAAAATTGCACGCTTTGCATCAATTGCTGCTGCTAATTTAGCGCCACCAATAACATGTACCTTTGCATTTTCGCGGTGTTGCTCAAGCACTTCATTATTAGAAACCTGCCCTATACACGCAATAACCGTATCAACCGGCAGTACTTGTTTTTCTCCAGCAACAGTAACTGTAAGGCCATTTTTATCAAAACTGTGGTACTGGCAATCAGCAATTTGTTTAACACCATGTTGCTTAGCAACTTGACGATGTATCCAGCCTGTGGTTTTTCCAAGCCCGCTACCAAAGCGCCCTGCACTGCGTTTTAGCATGTATAATTGTCGCTCATCTTTGTGCGGCTCTGCCTCGCACTCAATACCCCACTGCTTTTTAAACTCAGGGATAGATTGCGATTTATGTTCACTTAAAAAAGCAACCATATCAAAGCCAATACCGCCGGCACCTAAAATGGCTATTGATTTGCCCAGTTCGACCTCACCGCGTATAACTTCATCATAAGCAAATACACGCTTAGAGTCTGCGCATTCAATTGCAGCTTCACGCGGGCGTACACCTGTGGCAAATACGATGTCATCGTATTTTTGTAACATTGCATCATCGTAGGCTTTACCAAGTTCTACATTTACGTTGAGCCTTTCAAGTTCATTAGTAAAGTAGCTAAGCGTATGATTAAAGTCTTCTTTACCTGGAATTTGCATGGCTAGATTAAATTGGCCACCCATTTGTGTTTTTTGATCGATAAGCGTTACTGTGTGCCCTTTTTCAGCCAAATAACAACTTGCCGAGAGCCCAGCAGGGCCCGCGCCAACAACTAATACATTTTTAGCGTTAGAAGCTTTATCTAACGGGTAATCAAGTTCAAAGGCGGCTTGTGGATTAACTAAACAGGTTGCACGTTTATTTTTAAATACGTGGTCTAAACAGCCTTGGTTACAGCCAATACAAATATTTATTTGTTTAGTTTGCTGATTTTGATATTTGTTAAAAAACTCCGGATCGGCCAATAAAGGGCGAGCCATTGAAATTAAATCGGCTTCATTATCATTAAGGATTTGGTTGGCTATATCCGGCGTATTAATACGGTTTACAGCTATAACAGGTACATTCACCACTGACTTTAATCGTTTTGAAGCTTCTTTAAATGCTCCAGGAGGCACCATACTGGCGATTGTTGGTACGCGTGCTTCATGCCACCCAATGCCAGTATTAAAAATATCAACACCGGCCTGCTCAAGTGCTTTTGCCTGAATAGTGACTTCATCAGGGGTTGAGCCATTCGGGATTAGGTCCATAACAGATAACCTAAAAATAATTAAAAACGTATCAGATACTTTAGCCCTAACGGCTTTAACTATTTCAAGCGCTAATCGCATTCTATTTTCTAGGCTGCCACCAAATTCGTCATCGCGCTTATTGGTGTGTGGCGCCATAAATTCATTAATTAAGTAACCTTCAGAGCCCATTACTTCAACACCATCGTAACCTGCTTTTTCTGCCATATAGGCAGAGTGCGCAAAGTCTTTAATGGTTTTTTTAATCGAGCCTAGCGACATTTGTTTAGGTTTGTATGGATTTATAGGCGCTTGAATAGCGCTCGGGGCTTGGTTAAACGGATGATAAGCGTATCGACCAGCATGTAAAAGCTGCAAACATATTTTTCCGCCATGTTTATGAACGGCGCCTGTGTATGCACGGTGTTTAAATACATCATAATAACTGTTAAATGATGAAGAAATAGGCGTTAATTTACCGCGCAAGTTAGGGCTGTATCCCCCGGTAATGATCATGGCCGTGCCGCCTTTAGCGCGCGCCTCGTAAAAAGCACTTAACCTTTTGCGGTTGTGCCAGCCCTCTTCAAGGCCTGTATGCATTGAGCCCATTACCAAGCGGTTTCGTAATTGTGTGTGTTTTAATTGTAATTGTTGATCTAACATCCTGTGCCCCGTTAACTGGTCTAACCTGTATACATTAGCTAATTCTGCTTTAATGGCAAGTAATAAGCAATATATGCCTGCATTTAATTAAAAATACTATTAAAAACGTATATTTATGTAACCTCATAAACACTTCGTTACGATTTAGCAGTTAAAATTATTTTTATTCTAGGCTAAGATGGAACTAATGTATTAGCTGTACCAAATTAAGGAGCTATTTTGATAGCAAAGGTATTTAGAGGTATTTGGGCTGGAATAAACTTTTCTCGTCGTTTAATACTCAACATTTTGTTTTTATTACTGGTTGTTGTATTTTTTATGTCGCTATCAAGCGATGACGATACAATAATAATAGAAGATGGCTCTGTACTTAGGCTTAATCTTAATGGGCCTATTGTGGAAGAAAAAACATATATAGACCCTGTCGAAGCAGCCATTAACGATGCTACGTCTAATTCAGAAGCACCTAGTGAAATTTTACTTGATGATGTAGTCAAAGTGATTGATGAAGCCACTAATGACGAGCGCATCAGCGTTATCTTACTAGATTTGCAAGAAATGCCGAAAGCCCACCTAAATAAATTAAAGCGTATTACTAAATCGTTAGATGCCTTTAAGCAAGCGGGTAAAAAAGTGATTGCATCGGGCTACTATTACACTCAATCGCAATATTATATTGCTTCGCATGCCGNTAGCCATTGAAGGCTATGGAATGTATCCACTTTACTTTAAAGAAGCACTAGAAAAACTTAAAGTAACGCAGCATATTTTCCGTGTTGGTACGTTTAAGTCGGCGGTAGAGCCGTTTATTCGTAACGATATGTCTGATGCTGCTAAAGAAGCTAACCGCGTTTGGCTTGGTGCATTATGGAGCGAATATAAGCAAGATGTTGCTGCGGTACGCCCTTTTGATGAATCTAACTTTGACGAAACCATGGATGCTTACCTTGCTAAAATGAAGGCTGCAAATGGCGATGCAGGTAAATATGCACTTGACCATCAATGGGTCGACTCGCTTAAAACAACTCAGCAAATTCGCCAACAACTCATTGATTTAGTTGGCGCACAAGAAGACGGTAAAACATTTAAGCAAGTGTCTTTTCGTGAATACTTAAGCTTAGTTAAGCCCCCTATCGAATTTGATAACCCAATTACAGAAAAAGTTGCCGTAGTTGTTGCTAAAGGTACGATTGTTGATGGTGAGCGCAAAGCAGGTGAAATTGGCGGTGACTCTACCGCAGCACTACTTCGCAAAGCACGCCTTGATGATAAAGTAAAAGCGGTTGTTTTACGTATTGATTCAGGTGGCGGCAGCATGTTTGCCTCTGAGGTTATTCGTGCTGAAGTATTAGCACTTAAAGCCGCAGGCAAACCTGTAATCGCATCAATGAGCTCAGTTGCCGCATCTGGCGGTTATTGGATTGCCTCAGCAGCTAACGAAATTTGGGCAGCACCAAGTACTATCACCGGCTCTATTGGTGTGTTTGGTACATTTATGACTTTTGAAGATACTTTATCTGAAATTGGTGTGTACTCAGATGGTGTTGCAACGTCAGAAATGGCTGGATTTTCTATTACTCGCCCGCTTAATGAAAAAATGGCGCAAGTTATTCAAATGAGTGTTGAAGAAGCTTATAGCCGCTTTATAGGTGTGGTTGCTGATGCTCGCAATATGACACCAGAGCAAGTTGATAAAATTGCACAAGGGCGTGTGTGGATTGCTTCACAAGCACAAGAGCTTGGCCTAGTTGATAAGCTTGGTGATAAACAAGATGCGATTGATGCCGCAGCGGCACTTGCAAAACTTAATCACTACGAAGTGAAAACAATTAAGCAAGACCTAAGCCCGCAAGAAAAAATGCTACAAGATATTTTTGGCAGTGCATCCGTTAAATCTATGCTTGGCTTAAATACAGATACAGCCTCTGTTTTAGCCACTCAAGCTAATATTAATACGGTGATAAAGCGCCTAAGTAGTGAAGTCGCTGATCTAAAAGATTATAACGATCCGCAAGGTGTATACGCACGTTGTTTAGAGTGTAGCGTTGCACAATAAAAGTGCACGTATTTACTCAAGCAGCTGTATTTAAAACAACTTAACGTTATACTAAGCCCAGTTTTTTTACTGGGCTTTTTTTATGAAACGTAAACGCATTTATATCGCATACACTGGCGGTACCATAGGTATGAAAAAATCGAGCCGTGGCTACATTCCGGCTGAAGGTTTTTTAACAGAAACAGTGGTCAATAACGCAGAATTTAACCGTGAAGAAATGCCCCTTTTTGATATTCACGAGTACTGCCCTTTAATCGATTCATCAGATATGTCGCCAGCGCATTGGCAACTAATAGCTGATGACATTAAAAGCAAATACCACGATTACGATGGTTTTGTGGTACTTCATGGCACCGATACAATGGCTTACACAGCCTCTGCCCTGTCGTTCATGTTCGAAAACTTAACTAAACCCGTTATTGTTACTGGCTCACAAATTCCTTTATCGCAATTACGCTCTGACGGCCAAGTTAACTTATTAAACGCCATGTTTTTAGCGGCTAATTACCCTATTGCTGAAGTGAGCTTATTTTTTAATAACCAATTATTTAGAGGTAACCGAGCCACGAAAGCACATGCCGATGGTTTTAATGCCTTTGCGTCTCCTAACCTAGAGCCTTTAGCGTTATCTGGAATTAATATTCAGCTAATTAAAGGTCAGCTAAGCCCTTATGTAGAAAACGAACTACAGGTAACCACCATTACACCTCAACCAATTGGTGTACTTTATTTATACCCAGGCATTAGTAAAGACGTGGTTAAAAGTTTAGTGAATGACAATATAAAAGCACTGGTATTGCTTAGCTTTGGCGTAGGTAATGCCCCACAAGACCCTGACTTTTTAGACGTGCTAAGTGAGGCAAGTAAACGCGGCATGGTTATTGTTAATTTAACGCAGTGTTTAAAAGGCCATGTAAATATGGGCGGTTACGCTACGGGTAACGCGTTATTAAATATTGGTGTAATAAGTGGTTACGATATGACACTAGAGGCGTGTTTAACAAAGCTGCATTATTTGTTTAGCCAAAACCTAGAAATTGAAACGATTCGCCATTTAATGCAAGACAATTTACGCGGTGAATTAAGCCGCTAAATTTAGTGACCAAAACGCAAAAGGCACGCTAAATAGCGTGCCTTTATTATTTTATAAACGCGTTAATTATCTTACTTTCGCGTCTATACCCACTAAATCAGTTAAGTGGCACACTTCACCTGAGTGAGTTTTAATACCATGCTCACCAAAGTAATCACGCTGAGCTTGTACTAAATGCCCATTACTTGGTGTGGTTAATGTGGCTAAATACGTTTGTGTTGATGCAAGTACAGGGAACGCTAAGCCAGTCATTACAGCTTGCCCAGTTACTTTGCGAAGCGCATTAGATTCATTTTCAAGCGTATCAATGTATTCTACGCCTTGCGCTACGCTATCTAGGTAGTCAGCACGAATAATACAACCTGCACGCCATGTTTGCAGCGTTTTAGACAAGTCTACTTTCCACTGATGGGTACGAGATGCCCCTTTAATTAACGCTAAACCTTGGCGATACGCTAATAAACTCGCCAATGTAAATGCATCTTTTAGCTCTTCAAGGTCAATATCAACCTTGTTTGTAGCTTTAGCAGCATATGTCATTTCTTGTGCTGCGGTGGTGTCACATACATTGGTTAAGTGGCGAGCTTGCACCGCGGCAACCAGTGAAGGAACAGCAATACCCAGTTCAAGTGCATTTTGCGCAGTCCACAGGCCTGTGCCTTTTGCGCCTACTTTATTATCAATTAAATCAACAAGCGGCTCTTGCTTGGTGTTTTCAAGAGATAAAATATGGCTAGAAATAGCAAGTAAGTAGCTATTTAAGTGACCGGTAGACCAGTCATCAAAAATTTCAGCCACTTCTTTTGGTGAGCGACCTGTACCAATACGAAGTAGTTGATACACTTCAGCAATAAGCTGCATAATTGCGTATTCGATGCCGTTGTGAACCATTTTTACAAAATGGCCACTGGCCGATTGACCAACGCGTGCAAAACACGACTCGCCA
>NZ_AUTO01000115.1:0-878 GCF_000498055.1 Pseudoalteromonas sp. TB51 | reverse complement strand
CCTAAATCATCGATAACCGTAAAGGTGATCACGGTGCCTTCAACCGCATCACTGGTGCCGCTTAGGGTCGGTGTAACATCGTTACTTGAACCTGGGCTGGTTAAATCAAGCGTTGGCGCAATGGTATCAACCTCCCCTGCGCCTGTGGCGGNGGTCGCTGTGTTACCCGCTGCATCGCTTACGCTTGCACTTAGGGTATAACTGCCCTCAGCCAGGGCTGTTGTAACCGGCACTGACCATGTACCAGTTGCGCCTACTGTGGCGGTAATGGTTTGCTGTGCACCGGCATTGTCTGTCACAACAATTGTCACTTCACTGCCTTGTGGCGCATCACTTGTGCCGGAGATCGTCGGTGTTGTGTCGTTGCTAACGCCGTTATCTGTAATAACAAGACTCGGTGGGGTTAAATCAATCTCACCGGTTTCGCTCGCGCTGCCGATATTACCCAGACCATCGTCTACCTCGGCGGTCACTGTGTATTCACCTTCAGCTAATTCACTCGGCGCATCAACGCTCCACACGCCACCGGTTACGGTGGTATCAACAGTCGTAATATTCCCCGCACTGTCTTCAAACGTTAAGCTAATGGTGGTGCCATCGGCTGCATCGCTTGTCCCATTAATGGTTGGTGTGGTGTCGTTGGTATCAACCAAGGTATTAATGCTAATGCTTGGCGCGATGGTGTTCAGCGTGGCTGTTTCACTAACCGTGGTGGTATTACCGGCGTTGTCGCTCACGCTGGCTTCAATGGTCAGCTCACCATCGCTTAAGGCGTTCGGTACATCCGCTGACCAGCTGCCACCTGCTTGGACTGTGGCTGTAAAGGTTTCGGTGGTAATGCCATCGCTAACGCTGATACTAATTACCGTGCCGGCTGG
>NZ_AUTO01000114.1:0-10988 GCF_000498055.1 Pseudoalteromonas sp. TB51 | reverse complement strand
GCCATTTTTTTCAAGTAAAACGGAGCAGTTTAAACGAATAAGCGGGCGTATATCGGTAGCAAACGTGCCATCGCTGGCAGCAATTAATACTTCTTCGTATACAGCCGACATTGAACTAATTACTTGCTCAGCATCAGGGGCGAGTTCGCGTATGTAGTTTTCAAGCTCACGCAATAAACTCACTTTATCGCTGTCACTCATGCTTGATATTGGCTGATGCGGGGCAAATTGCTCTTTTGCTTTCACATCGCTAAATACTTTAATGGTTTTATCTTCGCCTGCATCGGCAATGCTACGAGCCGCCGTTGCGGCTTTGTTTAACGCTTCAAGGTTAATGGCATCAGAGTAAGAAAACCCTGTTTTTTCACCACTAACGGCACGTACACCTACTCCGCGCTCAACATTGTAAGAGCCTTCTTTAACTAAGCCGTCTTCAAGCACCCATGACTCATGATGGCTTGATTGAAAGTATAAATCGGCGTAATCCACTTTATGCTGATGAATATACCCAAGCGTTTTTTCGAGTTCTTCTCGATTTAGCTGGCTGTCGTGTAATAAATGCTGTTCAACCGAATTCATAATAAATGCTCTCTAAATCGTTGATGAGATTGCACGGGCATATCTCTTCTAATTTTATTTAACTGGTTTAGGTCGGCGTAACCGCTTATAAACCCTACCCCACTTTCAAGCGTTGCTATTTGCTCGCCCCACGGTGAAATAATAATACTGTGGCCGTATGTTTGGCGGCCATTTTGATGCGTTCCATACTGCGCCGCTGCAATAACGTAACATTGCGTTTCTATTGCGCGTGCTTTTAATAAGGGTTGCCAATGTGCTTGCCCAGTAGGGAGTGTAAAAGCACTGGGCACTAAAATTATTTCAGCCCCTTGGCGCGTAAGTGCGCTAAATAATCCGCTAAAGCGCAAATCATAACATACTGTTAAGCCAATTTTACCAAACGGTGTAGCAACAACCACCACATCATCGCCTGCCTGAGTAAAGTCTGACTCTCGATAGCTGGCGGTTTTATCGGCCACATCAACATCAAATAAATGCATTTTATTATACGTGGCTACGCATTCACCTTGGCTATTAAATAAGTGCGAGGCCGCAAAGTATTTATTATTTTTGTGTGGCTCAGGGATGGTGCCCGCATTTAACCAAATATTATGCTTTTTACACAATGCACTTAATTGCTGCTTGTAGTGAGTAATACGTTTAGCAACCGCTAGCGTATCATCGCCACTTTTACTAAATACTAAAAACGCCTCGGGTAAACATACAAGCATTGGCCTGGCTGCGGGGAGTTTATTTAACGCCTCGCCAAGGGTTGCCATGTTTTCGTCGGGGTTGGTGCCTGAGCACATTTGCAAAGCAATTATATTGGCGTTTAGCGTACTCATTGTGTTGCTGTTACCGCGGCATCTTTAAGTGTGAGTGTACTGGCCGCTTGCGGCTGATTTTGCGCAGCTTGCGGTAAGGTAACTTCTTTACTTTTACGCTCAAGCTCTTGTACCACAGGGTCATTCATTTTGCCGGTTACTTTAAAGTTAATTTCGGAGATCACCCTTGCTGAGTGAATAACCTTATCAAGCGCTAAAGCGGCAAGCCCTGTGACGGGATTAACCATCCAAGCCACTATAACCGGAATACTAGATGTTACTTGCGGTGCCACAGCTAAATCGTAATCTATTTCAAGGGTGTTTAAATTAGCATAGCCGTTAATCGTTAAATCGGCTGGCACGCCATCCATTTTGGTATCTTTTGTGTAGGCTATACCTTTATCTAGCTGCATAGAGCCTTTTAAGCTGTTATAAAAAAAGCCTTTTGAAAATACATCTCTAAAATCGAGTTTTAATTTACGCACTAGCGAGTCAAGGCTAAGTAGCGAAAATACACGTGCCCCACCATCACTTATTTCAGCAATGTGGCCTTCGCCTAAATCCCACTTAACTTCACCGCCCAAACTAGGTATATCAAAGTCATACGGGGCGCCTTGCCAAGCAAGGTTGTAGTTAATATCGGCTTTTGAGTCTTTTATAGCGGTGGTGATATCAAATTCATCAAATAGCGCGCCTATATCGTCACTTTTAAGTTCACCATTAAATTGCGTAAAGCCACCTTGCCATTGCCCTTTGGTACGTAAAATATGGTCGCCCTTATCAACCACAAGCTCAGAAATAGTAAGCTTGTCGCCTTCACCGACCAGCGAAGCGCTCACTTTATCAAGCTGATAACTTGCCACTTTACAATCTGCACATTCAAATTCAATGGCAGGTACTGTGTTAAGCCACGCTAGGTTTTGCTCTGGCAGTACATCGGTGATCTCAAGATCTTCTTCTACTTTAGGTGCAAAGTTAAGTCTTAAGTAATCGCTATTTATACGTATCGGCTGGCTTGGCTGAGAGCTGGGAATAAACACGTCAGCACGCAGCTCTTTGGCATTAAGTTTTAAATATAGGTCGTTTTGCTGGGGCGCTAAGCGCATTTCAAAATCGTTAAAAATAATGTCGCTAGCATTAACCTTGTCAATATGCGCAACCACTTCATTTAATGGCGGCATAATACCCTCAGACTGCTGGTTTGGCTTAGCTTGAGCGGCTTTAATTATTTGGTCTATTAATTCAAACCATGCTTCTAGTTGCGTTTGTTCAAGGTTAATATTAACGCTTAAATCTTTTTGATTTAGCCCTAAATCTTGCTCACCAAGTACAATATGCATATTACTAAATTGCGGCTGACCGTTTTCTAAAATCGCATTAAAATATAACTGCTGATTAGCATTAGCCGTAATAAGATTTGAAATATCATCGCCTTGCACTATGCCAGTTAACGGCCAAACCTGTTCACTTGTTTTGCCATAGGGCGCTGGTAGCGTGCTCGTTAACCCTCGTAGCTCTGAGCTTACCTGAGCGCGGTAATTAAAGCCTTGCTCAGTAAAATTAAGTGCAAGGCCTAAATCAACTTCACTTTGCCCACTCAGGTACCCTTTCAGTACACCTTGCGCCTGGGTTGTTAGTCTATCTGCATTTAGTAACGCCGTTATATCAATATTAGCGGTGTACTGCTGTGCTTCGCTTGCACTATTATAGTTAATGCTAAGCGGCATACCCAACCATGTAGCGCTGGCGTTTTGCATGCTAATTGTATCGTTTTCAAAGCTGAGCTCGCCGCTTAGTTTTTCAAGCGCAATGCCAGGGGCTGCAATATAAACAGGCAAATCGTTTAGTTTTACTTTGCCGCTGACACTGGCTCCACCTTTAAATTTAGAGCCAATCAAAAGAGTTACGCTTGCATCGGCTTGACCTTTACCCTGCACCACTTCAAAAATATTGGCCAGTGGGTTTGCAATCGGGGTGGCTGCAAAAAAGTCATGCAGTTTTTCCATTTGCGCGCGTTTATCTATTTGTACAATGAGTTGATCAGCGTGCATTAAATCGGCAATACTCACTTGCACGCTATCGCCTACTTCTAAATTAACTAACTGGCCTTGCTGGCTATAAATATCCATTCGCTCGTTGGCAAAATGCAGCTGCACATTAGCGTTAGTTACTGCCGGCCAATTGGGGTCAAACGCGTACGTTGCGTTATCTATTTGCGCGAGTACATCAAATTGGCCGCTGCCATCGGTGAAAGGAAAACCTGAGAGCGGACCTGCAAATAATACTTGCGCCTTAGCTACTTCGCCCCCTTTTATTGCACCGTTTAAGTAGCTTACAAGTTGAGGGCTCATTGCCTTTAACGGAAAGTAGTGCCCAGCTACTGTGGCATCTTCTGCATAGGCTTCTGCGTATAGATCTAAGCGAGGATCGTCGCTAAGGCTTACATTTAGCTCAGCCGCTAAGGTAACTTCGTTATTATCAAACCAAATATTATTACTGCTTACATTCCAGTAATTATCTGTTTTTGCTAAATCCAGATCGATATTAATTTGGTTGTAATCAATATTTTTACTGAAGCTGTTGCCGGTTATTAAAGTCCCGTTTTCGCCAAATAGCTGCACTCGCCCGCGCTGCTGATTTATAAGCCCCGAGACTCTCAGCGCCTGCGCTGCAGGAATACCAGACACTTCTTGCCAGCCAATATTATTAGCTGAAAACCATAACTGCCATTGCTCATCTGGATTAAGTTCTAGGTAGGCTTGATCGATAAAACCGCTTGGTTTGCGGTTTAAAAGTGGCTGTAATGCTTCAAAATTAGTTAACGACGCCAAGTTACTCAGTAAAGAAAGATCAACCTGCTGCAGCCACACTTTATTTTGCTTACCTAAGTTTGCCTCAAATTCTAGACTTGGCCAGGTTGTGTCGTTATTACTAAATGTTAGGCCCGTGCTTTTTAAGTGCCAAGCGTTTGCCTCAGGAAATAAATGAAATCCCCCTTCGCTTAAGCTTACTTGTTTAGCTTGTTGGTTGTTTTGCCAGTGCACAAAGCTAGGTAACCACTGCATTTTTACATCGCTGATAAAACCATTTTCGAGCTTAAGCCAAGACTTTAAGTTTATGTCTGTGTAAAGCTGTTGTTTTTCAGTATTAATATATTGCGCCAACCAATTAGACACATCTACGCTATTTGCTTGTACGTAAATATCACCCGCAATTTGCTCTATAGTTTTGCCACTAAGTGCGATACGAGCGTCAAAGCTACCCACACTAATGCCGGGCAAGGCGAGGCTGCCGCTTCCTAAATGCTGTTCATCTTGGTTTTGCCATACTATGTTTTCGAGTAATAGTTTGCGCTCTCTACCATCTTCTAAAATGAAATTAATACTCGAATTTTCAATAGCAAAATGCCCTGTATCTCCCAAAAACAGCTCTTCAATTAGCTCTTTTTGTTCAAACGAGACATCATCGTTATTGGTGTTATTAAATAAATTTTGAATATTTACACTGGTATGAAAGCCATTAATAACAAAGTAATTAGACTTTAACTGAAAGGCTTTAATGCTCTCCCATAGGTTAAGTTCTAGGCTTGTTTTGGCAATAGTAAGCGATATAGGCGCAGTTTCGTTATCCTTAAAGGAGAGATCTTCTAATACCAAGGCAGGGCCGGCGCCATGCCAACTGGCAGAGATTGCGCCTATAGAAAGACTAATGGCAAATTTATCGTGCAGGTAGGTTTCTATATCGCCTTTGTAGTCATTTGCATAAGGTAAGGTGTACTTTAAAATAGAAACAATCACGGCCAGTAATACTAAAATTATGGCGCAGGTTTGCCATAACTTTCTAAAACAAAAAAAACAGACCGCTTTCGTTTTCATTACATCATTACCACATCAAACTGCTCTTGGCTGTATAGGCTCTCTGTTTGAATATTGACCTGCTTACCAATAAATAGTTCAAGTTCGGCAAGGTTATGATACTCATCATTGAGTAAGGCTTCACTTACAGCAGGTGCCGCATACACCATGAATTTATCGGCATCGTAGGCGCGATTAACGCGCACTATTTCGCGCAGTATTTCATAGCATACGGTTTCGACTGTTTTTTGTGAGCCACGTCCAGAGCAAGCCGGACATACATCACACAAAATATGCTCAAGGCTTTCGCGGGTACGCTTACGGGTCATTTCTACTAAGCCTAATGCGCTTAAGCCGTTTATGTTGGCTTTTGCACGGTCTTTAGATAGTGCAGACTCTAGAGAATGTAATACTCTGCGTTTATGATCTTCGCTGATCATATCGATAAAATCGATAATAATAATACCGCCTAAGTTACGCAGGCGTAGCTGCCTAGCAATAGCTGATGTGGCTTCCACATTGGTATTAAAAATGGTTTCTTCTAAATTACGATGCCCTACAAATGCACCTGTATTCACATCAACTGTGGTCATCGCTTCGGTTTGGTCAATAATTAAATAGCCGCCCGACTTAAGCGTGACTTTACGATGCAGTGCTTTTTGAATTTCGGTTTCAACGTCAAATAAGTCAAAAATTGGGCGCTCACCTGGGTAATACTCAAGTGCTTGCGAAAGCAAAGGCACAAACTCTTCAGTAAACAGCTTTAGCTCTTGATAGGTTAGCTTAGAGTCAACTCTAATGCGCTCCATATCTTCACCTACGTAGTCGCGCAGGGTTCTAAATGCAAGCGTTAAGTCTTCGTGTAATATACTGGCTTTATTGGTTTTTTTACGACGTGATACAATTTTTTGCCACAGTTTTCGTAAAAATTCAGCATCGTGTCTTAGCTCCGCTTCACTGGCGCCCTCTGCCGCTGTACGAACAATAAAACTGCCATTATCGTCGCCGTATTCTGCCACTATTTTTTTAAGTCGCGCACGCTCTTCTTCGGTTTCAATACGCTGACTAACACCTACATGCGTAGCGTCTGGCATAAACACTAAATAGCGCGAAGGAATAGTGATATCGGTAGTAAGCCTTGCTCCTTTAGTGCCTAGTGGGTCTTTAACCACTTGCACCATAATGTATTGGCCTTGGCGTACCAGCTCACGTATGTCTTGTACTTTTTTAATCGGCTCGTCGTCTACCCCCTCAACTATTGAGGCGCTATTGACTATGTCTGATGCATGCAAAAAAGCGGCTTTTTCTAGGCCTATATCAACAAAAGCAGCTTGCATGCCTGGCAGTACGCGGCTTATTTTTCCTAAGTAAATATTGCCTACAATACCTAGGTTGCCTATACGCTCTAGTTGAATTTCTTGTAATACACCGTTTTCGATTAGGGCAACACGGCTTTCACTTGGCGTGACATTTATTAGTAATTCTGTACTCATGTTACCTTCTTAAGAATGCTTGTAATAATTGTTCGGTCTCGTATAAAGGTAAGCCTACAACAGCAAAATAGCTACCCGCAATGTGTGTAACAAAGCGACCACCTAAGCCTTGAATGCCATAACCACCGGCTTTATCTTGTGGCTCGTTTGACTCCCAATAGCTATTTATTTCTTCATCGCTGAGGGTTTTAAAGGTCACATCGGTACTCACCACACAACTTAGTACATCTGTTTGTGTAGCAAAAGCAACGGCAGTAAGTACTTGATGTGTATTGCCAGATAAACGTTTAAGTGTTGTTATGAAATGGTTTTTATCGCGTGGTTTACCCAACGATTCGTTATCAATAACAACCACAGTATCGCTACCAAGCACTGGGCGGTCTGTGTAACCAAGCGCTACGCCTGTTTGCGCTTTTAAGCGGGCTAAGCGCTCAACCAATGCATGAGGCTGCTCGTTTGCAAGTGGGGTTTCATCTGCATCTACACTGAACTGTTCAAACTCAATGCCTAACTGACTCAACAACTCTTTACGTCGCGGGGAGGCTGATGCCAAATATACTGCGGTTGTCATTACCTGATCCTAAAATGTCTACGGTATTTGCGAAGAAGTAAAAAGACCCAAAACCAGCTGACCATACCGGTCGCCACTGGCCACAGGTATTGTGGATTAAAATAAACACCTAATAAAAAGTGATTTAACCAAAATTGCATTAGGTGATACAAGGTTAAAAATAAGCCCACTAATAAGCTTTGCTGCCAAAGCGAAAAGTTACGTATTTTTTGAAAGTTACTTGCGGTCACAAATATACAAATAGAATACGTGAGTGAGTTTACTCCTAATGGCGAGCCTAAGGCTAAGTCCATGAGTAGGCCAACAACCCACGCGGTACCAATATTTAATCTATGCGGCACTGCCAGCGACCAGTACATTAATACCAGTAACACCCAATCAGGTCTGAAGGGCTCAAACGAAAAAGGCAGTGGCATTAATGCCATAATTAAAGCAAAAAAGATGCTTAGGGCAATTAACAATGAATAACGATTAATCATCGCTGATTTGCTCCTGTTGATTGCGCCATAAAATAACCAACAAACGAATACGGTCTAGCTGTGCAATAGGCTCTGCAAATACTTGAGCAAATGGGCGCCCTTCATCGCGGTTTATTTCGGTGACAACAGCCACCGGGTAACCTTCAGGAAACGTACCGCCAAGCCCCGAGGTCACGAGTACATCACCAATGCGAACATCAAGGCTATGAGGTACATGCGAAAGCTTAACAACGTTAATTTTACCTATGCCTTCAACTACCGTGCGTACGTCGTTTCGTAGTATACGTACCGGCGTAGCATGAGTTGTGTCGGTCATTAGTAACACGCGCGACGTGGTAGAGCCTACTTTCGTTAATTGACCAACAACCCCCATTTCATCAATTACCGCTTGGCCTTCGCTTAGGCCGTCGGTGGTACCGCGGTTAATAACCACTTGATGACTATAAGGGTTTGAATGTACAGAAAGTACTTGGGCTATTTTTTTACGATTAGATTGCTTAGCCGATGAGCCAAGTAAAGCGCGTAGCTTTTGGTTTTCGCGGGCTAAAAATTGGTATTGCTGCAATTGCTCGCTTTGTAGCATTTGCTTTTTTTTCAGCGCTTCGTTTTCACTCAGTAACTGATCGCGGGTATGCAGGCTTTTAGCACCTAAGCTAAATATTTCGTAAGGTAGGTTGGCAACGTAAATTAATGGGCTGACAAGTGTATTAAGGCTCGTACGTACAACCGTGCCGCCTTGTGTAAACTTATCGCCCGCAATGAGCACTATGCTCAAAAGCACTGCGACAAAAAGTCGCAGTTGCAAAGAGATGGTTTGTCCAAACAGTAATTTCATTAATCGTAACTAAAAACGTCACCACCATGAACATCAATCATTTCAAGTGCTTTACCGCCGCCACGTGCTACACACGTAAGTGGATCATCGGCAACGACCACAGGAATGCCTGTTTCTTCCATTAATAAACGATCTAAATCTTTTAATAGTGCACCACCGCCAGTCAGAACCATACCGTGAGCTGAAATATCTGATGCAAGCTCAGGTGGAGACTGTTCAAGTGCAACCATTACCGCACTTACAATACCCATTAGCGGCTCTTGGAGTGCTTCTAAAATCTCGTGCGAGTTAAGTGTAAATGAGCGAGGAACACCTTCGGCTAAGTTACGACCGCGTACTTCAATTTCAATTGGTTCGTCAGTTTTAAAAGCAGAGCCTATTTGATGTTTAATATTTTCAGCCGTTGCTTCACCAATTAGGCTACCAAAGTTACGGCGTACATAATTAATAATGGCTTCATCAAATTTATCGCCACCAATACGCACAGACGATGAGTAAACAACACCGTTTAGTGAAATAATAGCAACTTCGGTAGTACCACCACCAATATCAACAACCATAGAACCAGTTGCTTCTGATACTGGTAGCCCAGCACCAATTGCTGCGGCCATAGGCTCTTCAATTAGGTACACTTCGCGCGCGCCGGCACCCATTGCTGATTCGCGGATTGCACGCTTTTCTACTTGGGTTGCACCACACGGTACACAAATAAGTACACGTGGGCTTGGGCGCATAAAGTTATTGTTGTGCACTTGTTTTATAAAGTGTTGTAACATTTTTTCGGTTACATAAAAGTCGGCTATTACGCCATCTTTCATTGGGCGAATCGCTTTAATATTACCCGGTGTACGCCCTAGCATTTGTTTTGCTTCTGTACCCACAGAAGCAACACTTTTAGGTCCACCAGCGCGTTCTTGACGAATAGCTACAACTGAAGGTTCGTTAAGTACAATACCTTCTTCTTTTACATAGATAAGGGTATTGGCTGTACCCAAGTCGATCGATAGATCGTTTGAAAAAATACCACGGAGTTTTTTAAACATGAGGCTGGATGACCTTTGAAATACGTTCTTATGTTAGCTGCACTCACTTTAACATGCCTAATTAGATGAGCAATATAAAGCGCAACTACCTTTGTTAATTTGTGAAAAAAGGAAGCTAGGCTTCCTTGGTTAAATGCTATCGTTCGCGGACTAAGCGAAAGCCAATGTAGTTAGATCTAAAATCTGGCGCTAAAATTAATCGTGTTGAAGCACGTGCAAGGCTTGGTGCAAAGTTCCACGCCCCGCCTCTTACTGCAACATCAGATTCGCCCGACTCTTTAGCTGTCCATTCCCACACATTGCCTACGGTGTCGTATAATCCAAATGCGTTAGGAGAAAAAGAACCCACCGGTGCTGCACGTTTGTTTGACCATTCGCTACCACACCAACCACAGTTAGCTAAATTTTTACCTATTTCGTTACCCCAAGGGTATTCTGTTTCTGTACCTGCGCGAGCGGCGTATTCCCATTCAACTTCATTAGGTAAACGGTACTGCTGGCCGGTTTCGCCAGAGAGCCATTCGGCATACGCTTTCGCGTCGTTAAATGTTAAACACACAGCAGGAAAATCGCTGCTTTGCTCAAAACCTGGGTTACGCCAGTTTAAATTAGCTTCCCATACGGGTTCGCCATTTAAATAATAAGCACACCCTTTGCTTTGCTCTGCTTGTGTTTTATACCCAGTACTTGCTACAAACGCTTCATAGGCACCTACGGTAACCTCTTTGGTTTGCATAGCAAATGAGCTGGCTATCACTTTTTCAATAACCGGGCGTTCATTTGCTAAACCATTGCCGTTAATATCGCCCATCTTAAATTTACCGGCGGGCACAACTACAACATTATTTTGTACATCAGCAGAGCGATTAGTGCTTGCTGTACGACTTACAGGTTTTGGTTGCTCGCGAGTGTAAGCCGGTGCAGCAATCGACTCAGACTTTTTTACTAAGTTAGCATGAATAGTCTGTGCTTTAGTTAAATCAACTCTTACTTTGTAAGGCTTATAACCTAATTTACGTATTTCTACGTTATGCACACCACGCGGTAAACGCGTAACTAAACGCGTAGAGCCAAAGCTCACCCCATCAATAAACACTTCATCATCGTAAACATTTGAACGTAAAGTCAGCTCAACTTGCTGATTTTTCTCTTTATTTATAATTGATGGATAGTTTTTTTTTGTAGGTGCAGCTTTCACTGAATAATCGCGCACTGGCTGATTGTTCATTCGCGATACAGACACAGTGTCGGTATTATCCGCGGCGTTGCTGAATGTTAACTGACTATCAGAGTAGGTTGTACCGTAACCAGGCTGATACGCTGTCGCGAGT
>NZ_AUTO01000113.1:0-6804 GCF_000498055.1 Pseudoalteromonas sp. TB51 | reverse complement strand
ATAACGGTTATCTACGTTTAATAAGTTACATAGGCGGCTGCTGTTTACTTCGCCGCGCATGGTTACGCTTAAGTTAACGTTGTAATTGCCTTGTCCGCTAAATGCACTGTTAACTACATGGCTACTTAAGATTTGTACTTGTGCGCCTGCCATGTTGCGTTTTGGTTCAACAATTCGCTCTTCTGTTAAATTAGCAAATATTTGATCAACAAAGCGCTTAGTGGCTTTTTGTAAACCCATTTGCTGGCCGCGTTGCTCACACGCTGCAAGTGTTTCGGTACGCTTACAGTTAATTGTGTGGTTTACTTCCAGTGTACCTTCGCGGGTAAACTCATTACGTAAACGCTCGACTCGGGCTGTAGTTAATTGCTCTTTTAAGCTTTCTAAGGTGTTTAAAAGCGTATGTTTTGCAACACGAATTTGCTCTATATCTTTACGATGAGATGCAATTGCCGCCAACTGCATTGAGATGTCGTCTTTATTTTGCTTATGATCAACCACGGCTTTTTGATAGCGCGATTGGGCAGCACTAATATCAAGCGTAGGATCGTCAATTAAGCGGCGATACATTTCGTTCATCGCATCAAGTGCTTGGTTTTTCTCTTTATCAAGCTCTGTAGAGCGAGAACGAAGTAGTTCAAGTTGGTTTTGTAACTGACTTTCTTCTTTTAAGTGTTTTTCAAGTATTTGTGTCGAGTTATCGTATTCTGTTTGTTTAATACTAATCTCTGATTCAATTCCGGTTACTGTTGCTGTGTCTTGTGCAAATGCACTACTAGCTAACAAACTAGCGGAAATTAACAGAGATAAAGGAGCAATTCGCATATATTCCAGTCCCAAAAAGCGGCAATTATTTGGTCGTTATTATTGTTTATTAGAGTGTACTCACTTTTGAAAGCTGAACATTTTTCAACCATCAAAAATCAATACACCCAATGCCTTATGCTATGTACTTGAAGCACAAAACACAAGCTTTGTTCAATTATTATCTTAGTTTACAACTATTCTCTTGTTTCACGCCAGTAAATAACCCGATCATTTCCTCTAAAGCGACCAAATTGCAAAATAGCATGGGGATCTTGCTGTGAATTATCACCAAGCCAATCCCACTTTAACCAATTTTCTGTTTCGTATTCTAATGTAAATGTACCACTGCCATTTGGTATTGCATAAATAGCATTGTTTGTAGGGTAGCTGCCTGCTTCTAATGAACCCGCTGCACCTGCACCATACTCATAGCTTAATATTGGCGTTGAAGGCGATATTTGGGATAACTGCGGATGCTCAAATACACTGCAGTTATCTTCGGTATTTAATACAAAGCCTGTTCCATTAAAGTACTGAGCCTGCATTGGCACACGTAATGAGTCTAAATCTGAGCCGGCATTGTTGCCTAGCACTAAGCGTCCAAAGCGAAAGTCTATTGGCACATCGTTTAAGCGCACGCTATTGCAATCAGTGCTGCAGCTTGCTTGCGTACTCGGCTCATCGTTAGCATCAATTAACGTAGCGCCTTCTGTATTAGTGACGGTGGCCATAAGATTAACCATAGTAAATGGGCCGTCGGGGTTATTTATAGCCGAGCGCGTTAACATGGCAGTGCTGTCACTCATTTGCCACTGTCCATCGACTAGGGTGTTCCAATTATTGCTGCTTATATTGGCTAACCTGCTGGTTAGCGTGGTTGCTGGTACATAATTACCAGCTTGATTGTTTTCGGCATTTATTTGTACTTGGGCTTTTTCAAAGCCTTGTTTGTAATTAGCCATTAGCTGGTTGTTATGATTAAGCGCTTGTACCGTAAAACCAAGCTCAAATGGCTGATCTAAATAGGTTAAATTACTGCCTAACTGTGTACATTGCGCAGCAGCTTGAACACCTAATACTTGATAGTGCGATGGAGCAAATCGCCCTACGTTGTTTAGCTGCCCTTTTACATCGCCCACACCAAAATAATCGCCATCTTGTAAACCCGCAAATACGTTTATAATACCCACTTGGTCATAAGCGTACTGCGATATGGACTCACTCAAGCTTCCCGTATCAGTAAAGGCAAGGGTACTTAGCGCTTCAATTTGCCCCTCATTACCAGAGCTGGGTAATACTAAGCTATGTGTTACTAAAGGAGACTCGCTAATGAAGTGTTTGGCAATGGGATTACTATGAATAGCGCTATAGTTATCAGGTATCCCGTCATTGTTATTGTCTTGCCCTGCGCGCCATTGTACTGCATTCATTTTTAAATCAAATGACTCACCCGTTAATCTAAATAAACTATCGTTTGCTGTTTGAGCATAGCCGTCACTTGCAACTTGCATCGCTAATCCAAAGGGCTTAACTACATATTCGTTAGAACTGCCAGTTAAGCTTACTGATAAATTAGTTACTGGGTCTAATACAATTGTTGCCCGTGCATTTAAACTTAATTTAGCGGCATCGGGGTAGTTAATAGCAATAGGGGCTTTTGAGTCTTGATCAAAGGTGAGCGAAAAAGTTTGATATGCTTGCTGCACGCTATACGTATTCGCATTATTACTAAGTTGTATTGGATCTGAACACGTAGCGCCGGCACTGCAGGTATAAGCTAAATCTAAATCAACTTGACCACCTGCAGGGAATGCGGCTTCGCATACGCCTGTTGTAGTATTTGTTTTAACCGCTTGAATGGATAGCTCGGCGGCATTAAAACCCTCGCTAGAGGGTTTACNAATTGAGTGGGGATACTCGCTGTATTGGCTGTGTCGTTATTAAAAATAAACCCTGCATCAGAAAAAACCACTTTGCACCCGCCCAGCCCTACGTTATTACCATTAATATAACAACGCAGCGGTGCAGATGGGTCGGCGGTATTATAGCCAAGTGTGACGGTGCCTGTGGTGCGCTTTGCAAGCGCTACTGTGGCAGAGCCTGTAAAGGTAATATTTTCACCGCTTACCCAGCTTTGTTGGCCACTGTTATCTGGAGACATGTCAAGTGCGGAAGGCTCATCGTACAGTAAATCACATGCATCGTTTGCACAGGCGGTTAATGTCATTTCTTTTGCTTGGCAGGTTAAGCCTTGGTTATCACTTAATGATATGCGGTAGTGATCAAGCAAAACCGGCGTAAAAATACCGCAAAATCCAGGAATACTCTCTGGCACTGTTAACGCATCAAACGTAGAGCTGCCCTCGGTTATTACTTGTGTTGCAGCGGTTATAGAGCCCTGGTATGTGACATTTTGGGCAATTCTTACCTCCCCCGTTGCGACAATGTATGCAGCAATATTTGCATCAGCCGCAATGGCAACATCGCCATCGACATATATAGCTAAATACGCTCCTTCCTCAACCACAATATTCGTTTTGCCTATGTTCAAAAATGCGCTAGCAATTAGCGACGATGTATCTTTTAAAAAGATACGGGTGGGCGCTGTTACTTTGTACTCATCTTCCAATAAGTTAAGTGCTAGTTCGTCATAAAAATAATCGCCAGCTAACGATACAGGCACATCACCGGTAGAGCTTCCATCGTTTGTGACCGTGGGTACTTGCGCAGCTTGATTTGGCTCAAGAGAGTTATACCCAGTTGCCACACAGCCTTGGCCATTACACAAAGGCGGGTTGGTGAGTGCAGTTGATATTAAATTAGTAGTGGTGATAAATTGTGCATTGCTATCGGTTATTTCCACACCTTGAACAAGCTGCACTTGTCCATCATTGTAGGTAGAAATAGCGCCAGGAAATAAAGTATCGCAATCTAAAATATCGCCATTAAATACAAACGTACTGGTCATGGCCAATATAGAGGCTTCTTCTTTTACGTGGTTACGCTCTCTGTCGCCATCACGGTCTTCATCAACCACCAGCCCTAACCGATCCGCTCTTAAATTACAGCTGCGCAGCCACCCACCGTCTTCTTCCAGTCGGGAATTTTTACTTGCCACCACCAGCGGTGCTTCACTAAAGTTATTGTTAAAATTAAAGTAGTTACATCCATCATTCCAACCATCAACTTCGAACCCTGTAAAAAAGGTCTCCCAGGACACTTCTACCCCATTGTCATCGGTAAAGGTGCGATTACTGCCAGGCTCTACAGCCATGTAGGCCACCGTTTCAGTTTGAATAACACCTAATGCGGTTTCTGAGGCCTCTAACGCTATATTTACCCCGCTTGTAGATAAAGAACCACTTTGCACTGCAATGGTTAAAAAAGGCACAAGCGCTTGAGACGGCGGGTTACTATCTAAACTATTTAGTGTTTGTAACGAATGAAAAAAGTTAGGCCTTACCGCAAACGGTTTATTAAAAGTCAGTGATTTGTAACCTTTAGGCGTGATGGGGGCAAACCCCGACTTATCACCGTATTGTAGCTCAAGGCGTAAGTCGGTGTTCCCCACTTCCATAATGGTCCCATCAGGAAATTCATGCACTCCATATTCTACCGCTAAATAGTGCGCGCCCATGGTTATATGCTCGCCATCTTCTCCTGATGGCTCAAGTGGCAATGCTTCAAACCCTGTGGTTGTTACATTGCGTATTCTCACTATAGCGGGGTTACCGCCTTGATTAGTGGACAACATAAATACCGCAGGAGGGGTTATGTATTGCTGCTGAAAATTTATTTTTGTCCATATGGGTGAAGTGTACGTGTCTTGTAGCTCTATAAATCGCCCTTCAATTTTAGGCGGTACAGCCATAGCGCATCGGCTTAGTAGCAAACTTATTAAACATAAAATACAGAGGGTATATTTGCTCATGGTAATGTTTTAGCCTCCACACTTAGAGTACGTTGGGTTTGCCAATATTCCTTTTGACATGCTGCACCGGCAGCACAATCATTGGCGGCGCACGTTGCAGAGCTTTGTAAGTAGTAAATATTAACGGTGCCAGAGCGGGTGCTGCTATCGGGTAAGGCTATGTATTCACTACAGCTCAGTTCAACTTCACAATTGGCTAGATAGAGGGTGCTAAAACTCCTACTGGTGGTTACTGCACTGCATGTTTGCGCAGTGCTATTTAGTGCAAAAATTTCGCTTAAGCCGGTTTCTAATCCGCTTTGGGCTGCCATGTAAGCGCGCGCGCCGTAATACTCAATGGTATTTTGCTGCGCCGCACCCGATAACACTTTAGAAAGCGCCAGCCCTAGTGCCAGCAAAGTGACAATGATCACCAACGTAATTATGAGCAAATTACCCTGCTGCTTTTTAGCAAAACTGATGTTTTTTATATTAGGGGACATTAGGCACATGCACCTCATGGCTAATACTTATTTGTTCGGTGTCGTTAAACCCCATTTGCGCAAACACATTAACAACCGCGCTGCGCTGTAGCGAAATCTCACTTAACGTAAAAAAGGCTCTGCTCGTTAAGTTATTGGCAATATAATTACTCATTAAATCGCGTTTAACGCCCGAGCTAACCTTTAAGCTGGCGGCGTTTAATTGGTTTGTAGTAAAGCCGTAGTTGCTATAGCGATACAGTGAATTACCTTCTACACAAAAGCTAACGGGCTGTTCTAATAAATAAAGGCGCTTACTCGGTGACTCTTGAGCAAATGCTTTGCTAAATTGCCATGTATCTAGCTCACTTGTAACGGCGCTGTAGCTACTAACTTGTAAACGCTTGTTTTGACTTTCATCGTATATATCGCTGCTATTTAATGGATAGATACTTGCCCAATCGTTTATTTGTGGCTCAGTTAAATTATTAAGCGCAAAATTAACGGCGGTAATCTCAAAAGGGGCACTAGTGGGTAAGTAATCGGTATAGTGAGTGGCAGATAAAAACGGCGTAAATTCTAAACACTGCTGCGTGCTACATGCTCCATTGCTGGCGTTGTCGCAATTTAAGCGCAGTGAGTTAGGGGTTGCGTGGCGAAGCTCTTTACTTAATCGGGTTAAAACAAAGCGACTTTGCGCCACCGCTTCTTGGCGTTTCACACCTTGGCTGTAAATATTAAATCCAGCGCTAATAAACGAAAATGACGCTACGGCTAAAATGCCAATAATTACCATAACAAGTAATAGCTCAACTAAGGTAAAGCCACGCTTTTGCTTTGCTCTATTCATTAGTAATTACCTTTATATGCACTAAAGCCGTACACTTGCCCCAAGGGTGAGGTTACTTCAATGGTAATTCGTTTAAAGGCAACGCCATCGTTATTGGTTGCCTCGTTTAGGTCGCTGTCGTATTGCACGTTTACAGCCAGTGAAAAGTCGCTGTATTGCGCTAATGTATTCCCTAAACTATCACTAATAGGCTGTCCTGTGAGCGCAATATAATCATCAACATCGTTAAAATTAGCCCGTGCTTCACCGCTATCAGCACCAAGCTCAGAATGAGTACTACAAGGCTGGGCACCTAAGCTTGTTTCGGAACAGCGCCTAAATGGTGGCGTGCGCTCGCTATGTTCATCAAATGATTTAGCTAATATTTCGTTCATTAATGCTTGCCCAAGCTCTGAGGCCCTGAGTGCGACAATAGGCTCGGCACTTTGCTTTGCTTGAGGTGCTATAAGCGCTGTAATGATACTTAGCGCAATAGCAAACATCACAATGCCAATAATCAGCTCAATCAAGGTAAAACCTGATTGTATTTTAGGGGCAGGCATAAATAAGCCCTTCACCGCTAATGCACACCGCGGCTAGACCCAGGTCAATTTTACATTGTAGTGTGCAATTTTGATCTGCTCGCCCAAGTGGGTCAAAGTTAATTTGCGTAAACACATTAGCATTGCTATCTAAGGCATTAAATCGTACGTCGCTGCGCTCGGTATTGATAGCAACAACTAAATACTCGCTATTATTGGTACTTGGGCCGCCAG
>NZ_AUTO01000112.1:0-8920 GCF_000498055.1 Pseudoalteromonas sp. TB51 | reverse complement strand
AACAGGGTTGAGCGGTAATCATCGTCTAGCCCTGCCATTTTCTTTTTCCTCGCCATACTAGCTGACTTAGATGTATCTTGTTTAAAAAGCGCCATGGCTATCTTTCGCATTACATTAAACATTAATGGCCCTTGAAGTTTGCGTATTCTCGATTCATCTTCTCTGAAGTTCATATCAAGCATCCAATGCATGCTTTCAACCTGCCAGTGACTGCGTACCGCATTGAGTGCTTGCGCTGCATTTAAGTCTAATGAACTTATATACCAGCGTGTTTCAGTGGTATCCGACCCTGCCGACTTATCATGAACTTCAGCCCTGACCTTAATAATACTCGTTAAGCCAGGCCAACGATAATCCTTGCCTAACCAGCTTTTATCTATAAGTAACTGCTGGCATGTACGTGTTTCAACACGCCCATGTCCTGAGCTTATTTCGGTATATTCATCACAATTATGCTGAGTTAACCTTTCACGCTCGCACTTGTGCCACCACGCTTCTAGTTCCTTTTGCATGCCTGAATGATTACCTTTAAGTGCAAGAATATAATCTGCTTTTTGTTGGATGATTTGTTTTGCTATTTCTTGTTGGCATCCCATCGCATCTAACGTAATGATACTGTTTTCAATATCGAGCAGGGTGAGTAATTCTGGTATTGCGGTGATTTCATTTGTTTTATTATCAACAGCCGTCTGCCCAAGCACTAACTGGTGTTGGCAACTCCATGCACTGACCGTGTGTAAGGCACTTTTTCTGTCTTTTGTGGTAAATGAACGTCGTGCGGTTTTGCCATCGATAGCGATGATATCTGCACCTGTGGTTTCAATCAGTGATGATATCCAAGATTGAAATGCCCTTTCTATTTCATTTGCTTTTAACCGACACATGACGCGAGCAATCGTGTCATGTTTTGGAATTCCTGCGTTGAACGTACCGTATTTTTTTAACCAATCAAGCTTTAGGTGCCCAAAGTCTTCAATATCTTCCCATCCTTCTGCACCAGAGAGTACAGCGCTAATAGCAAGGAGAAGAATATCGATAAGTTCATGCTTTTTACAACGTTCAATGCGAGGATCTGTAATTGAATTAAAATGTTTCAGAAAAGTAGTGCTCATATTTATGCGACCAAGTAATTATTATGCCTTGATCTGATCACTACTTGCTCTATAAGTTCAATTTATAATGATCTTGCCGTGCGCAAGTATTGTAACTCAGATAATCAATGCTGGTATTACAGTAATAACCGCAATAGACAACAAAGAATATAACAGCCAACTTATTGATGAAAACCCGTTTGAGTTACTTGCCATGTTGATGATCTTCATGCGAGCAAATGAAGAGAGTGAAACCAAATCTCAACGTGTACGAGATGTATTGAAACAGCAGTGTGATGATTGGAGTGCGGGCAAGCGTGGATTCAGAGTAAATTGTGGTAAGCCGCCTAGTTGGACTGTGTGGAATGATGATAAAAAAATATTTGAATTTGAGCCACATCATAAAAAAATTATGCTCCGCAAAATAGAGCTTTTTAAAAAAGGATATGGCGGCATAAAAATAGCAATGTTAATTAATAGTGAGTTTGGTGCAGGCACTATTCATCATACTGGTGCCAATGTATATAAAGAGGTTAAGCGTCGTTCACTTATTGGTGAGCTCAATGTAAAAGTAGGGAATGCAGAGTATGGCCTTAAAGGTTATTATCCTCCGCTGATGAGTGAATCTGAATTTAACTTTTTAGTCGCTGATTCATCTAAGCGTGGCGCTACTAAACAATCACAGAAGTTTGTTGGTATTTTATCTGGGGTAGGTGTATTTAAATGCGGCAATTGCGGAAAGTCTGTAGGTTCACATGTTGTTTATCGAAACAAATGTTTGAATGAAGTAAAAAGCAGCCATAAACGATATGGCTGTGTTGAAGCACGGCGAAAAAATAACTGTGAAATGAATTCAACCGTCCAAATTGATGTGATAGAAAAAGCAGTTGTCACTTTTTGCCAAGATAAGGTTAACCTACAGCGTATTTTGTTAAAAGGTGGAGATAGGGAGGCCATTAACAGCCAAGAGGCTAATCTTAGGGCGCGTTTAGTTAAAATTAATGGTGATATAGATTTATTTACTGAGGCTCTTCTGACTTTAAATGGAACTCCGCCACAGGCCATTGCTAACAAAATATCCAAACTTGAGTCTGAGGCACGTGATGTTGAGTCGCAGATTAGTATTAGTAAAAATAAGTTAGCTAGAATTGATAACTCATTTCGTGATGAAGTAACTGATCGGTGGTTATCAATTACTAAAAACCTTATAAAACTTTCCAACGACGAACGTCTAGCTATTCGTCAACTAGTTAAAGACACTTTTAAAAGCATCAGTTTACAATTAAATACATTTAGCGGCGATAAAGGTGGCCTCAATAATGTATTTGAGCGTCTGTTAGGTACCTCAAATGCTGATTACTTTGAGCTTTTACTTGAATTTCATAATGATAAGAGGCGTTTGTTACGTCTGCATAAACATACTGGTGAGCTAGTTAGTGGTTATGACTTTTGACGTAATTACGAAGAGGTCAGTTGCAAGTTTAACCTTGCAACAGGCCATACTTAATATTACTTAGCTAAAGGGCTTAGCTATTGAGGTTCTTTAAAATAATTAGGGTCAATACTTGTAAACTTAGAACAAAAGGTTTCAATAGTGTGGGCCAACATGGCTTCAAAGACCATTGACTCAACAACCATTCCTGACTGAATAATCTTACCTTGATTGGTAATTATCGCTAGCGCAAATCCTTTTTGCATTTGAAGTCCATCATTATTAGAAAAAATAATTTGCATAGAAACCTTTAATTTATTAAAAAAAGAATTGGTTAGCTTGAAGTTTTAATTAATCAAACTAATAGTACTATGATAACTAATTTCAATAAATTTCAAAAGTTTAGTGATTTTTTTGATGAACTTCTGAATACCTCCGCCAAATGGAGATTTACGTTTCATCTTGATTAAAATTCAGAAAAATATACAAAATTTTATTTAATTTTTTTTAGATAAATGGAGGATAAAGTAATTTTATTTGTGTTTTTTTTAAGCGATCGTTAGGGTTGGTTCATTAATTGTTCAATATTTTTATTATCAATAGGTAGGCTTAAGTTATTTTTCACACTGAATTATTTATGCACTTAAAGTGTAGGTTTACTTTCTGGACTTTTTAATAAGCTTGACTAAAACTATTGTTAGTATGGTCGCAGGTAATAGCCAAATATAATCAGTCATATTGTTCTACCTCAAAGTTAGGAACTTTTTTAACCTTAATGATTTTTATTCTTTTTGCAAATTTAGCCTACATAAACGTGATTTTCTATTTTTACCCATCGCATGGCCCTAGTTAATTTCAGGACAATTAACGAGGACAAATCATGAAAAATATTAAATCTCAATTTATTCGCCAATACGTTCGAGCCAGTAGATCTCCGTGGGATGACTGCTCTACAATTTTATTGTTAGCAGATGTAGTTAATGAACAAACATTAGAGTTAAATTTCAATAATTACATCTATTTACATAGAGATAGCGTTGGAAAAATACTTGGCATTAGTATTTCAAATAGTATGTTGGAAAAAAATCCAAGTTTTGAGAATAGGTATTTAGAAGGGCGCGACATGACGCTTTTTTTACTTATCTACATAGAGCAAATAACACAGTTTTGTGAGCTGTTCTCTGAAGAGTTCCAGCAAATATTTATGCAAACGCCAACTGCATTTTTTGCAGCAACAGAAAGTGATTGGGTCGATATTATCGACAATGCATAACCCCCTAAGCGAACATTTGTTCGCTTTTTTAAAAATTTTTTTCGTAAACCGTTTTAAATACCCATGTCTGATTTTATTTACTAATACGTTATCGATTTTGATAACAAACCACACAAGGATAGTTATGAACATGCAAAATAGATATGTATCAACATTGGATTTTTTAAATTTATTACAAACATTTAGCCGAGTAATCTCCGCTAATGACCATCAGATAAACTTATTAGAATTACGCAGTGATAATGCGAATTTAGATGAGCTGTGGGAGGTTATTGGCCCTGAAATTACAGCAAATAGAGCGCTCAACCAGTATGCTATGCGAAAACTCACCTACGAGATTATGCATGCTCTAATTAGCGACCCTGTAGAGCGTGTGGAGCTGCCGTGCGACTTTGAAGATGATGTTTTTGCTTAGTGTGAAATTGGAAATAATTAGCAGTTGAACTAGGTCATAATGGTTATTTTCAAATTAAAAAGTAACAGCCTGATCATGTCTCCCAAAATATGCCGTGAATCATTATTTGCTGATTCGTTGCCCTAACTGCAATAGCGTTTAATAGGGCATTTTACTCAGTTACTGAGTATCAAACCTGGGAGGAGGTCCTGCGCAAATACAGGATTTCGTTACGGTGGCTCAAAAGCGCAGTCATTGTAATCATGTTTGGCAGGGCGCATAGGTCAAATGCAAAGGGGAGGTAGATACGTCTACCTCCCTTTTGCGTATTTCAGTAAGTCAGTTAGTTCACTCAGTAGCCTCATTACAAATCATAGTGGCGTGGTCAAAAAAATTAAAAAAAATAATTAATTTATTTTTTAACCGTCAGAAATGAATTAATAAATTTATAAAAGTGGCAAATGTGCCTGTATTTTTATTTTTTCTATTTTAATACTTTTAGAGTGGTTTATCTTATTGAAATTAAATGAAATATTCACTGTTTTGGTGGACAGTTTATATGTTTGTTGTGGCACTTTATACGAAATGAGTAGGCAATTTATACGGTTTAGGGGGACATGTATGCTGTGAATAAATAAAAATTTTATTTATCAAAAAACTTACCGAAATTTCTTTTATTGGTTGGGCCGCGGTTAGCATAACAGCATAAACTAGAAATGAGGTAGAGAAATGAGCAGTAAAAATTCTCCAAGAATTGTTTTCGGCAATAAGCTGTTACATGCGGGTTATTCGCTCGATATTAATGAGCAGCGATTAATAAATCTCGCGCTGTCTAAAGTAAACTCCAAAAAGTCTAACCCAGGAAAAATTGTGATTTATCCAACGGAATATGCCAAGTGTTTCGGTCTGAGTAAGCACAGCGTTTATGAGCAGCTGAGCGCAGCTGCAGAGTCACTAAGAGATAAATCTGTAAGCATTTTAGACGATAGCGGGCAGTCGCTTTCAATCCCTTGGGTGAGCAATGTTACATACGAAAAGCTGAAAAATCAGGGCTCGTTTATTGCACTGGAGTTTTCAGAAGCCATCGAGCCCTATATTTTTAATATAGAGGGTGATTTCACACGATTATATTTTCATAACACAGTAAAACTTAACACGTTAGCATCATTTCGGTTGTATGCCCTTCTAAACGAGGTGCGAAATTATAAAAATTACAAACGACGGGGCTCTGTAGTCCTGAATTTACAACTACCAGAGATGAAAAAGAAGTTGTTTTTATCCGAATCATACGGAGCATGGCGGGATTTTAAGGCTCGCGTACTCATACCCGCTATTGAAAAAATCAATGCTCACACAGATATATGCGTAACGTTTAGGCCAAAAAAAATGGGCAATTGTATTACTGCGATTGAGTTTGCGTACTTTACCCAATGCCCTAGTAAAAGTGAACATATAGCACGGCCGAATCTATTTCGCCGCCCTAAAGTCAAAAAAGGGTCAGCTAAAGAAGGTGTCTGGGCTCGTGAAAACCTCAAGCTATTAAGAACCTATGAGTTGTTAAAACAGAATCAAAACCCTGATTTTAGGTTGGCAAAAGTCGATATAAGGCGCTGTATAACGTATGCAAAAATCCTTGGTGACGATGAAACTAAGATTTTTTACTCTAAACAATTGAACAAAAAAACCATAACGCCTTAATGTTTATACTACTGCATTACGAGTAAAACATTTCATTAATTTCTTCACACAATTTAGTTCGGTATATTATTGAGGCACGCAGCAGCTCAGCATCACTTTCACTGAGAAGTGGTGCTCGTGTTTTTTTGTCGTAACGTTCAGGTAGCTCCGTAAGTAGCTGCTCATGTAATCGCTTTATATCATCAAAAATTTTGACCGACTGAGAGAATAAAAAAATCTTACTGTAATCTGCTTCTTTTAACGAGGCCAAATATTTTAGTAAAATGACCTGTCGTGCCGTTTTATTTTTAAATGAATGCTCAATTTCAATTGCTGCAACAGAGCCATCTAGGAGTCGCACAGCACCATCCACAGTTCGTGTATCAGATAGGTTATTAATACGTTTAAATTCAGGCTCGGTAATAAACCCATTCCACATTGGTGCGTACGTTTCATCACTGTGGTAATTATGTATACCGCGCAGCATGACAAATGCATTAATCAGGTTATGCATTACATTGTTTTGATTGAACTGCAGAGCAGGGTTTCTATTCGCTCTAAAATGTATATCGATGCCCATTAACTCCTCTGCAAATTTGGCTGCAGTATAGGTAGGCACGTAGACACGACCATCTGGACTTCGGTGTGTTTTTACCACACGCAATAGCCCATCGTTTTCTAGCCGGTTTAAATGCTCTAATGCCAACCGATGATTGATGCCATATAACCAACGAACAATGCCTGGGGTAATAATGGAAAATCGAATCGCGATTAATACGGTCAACCTAGTTCGGTTAACCCCTTTTTGATGATTGTTTGCGCCTGGATAATACCGCATATCAATATCAAAATAGCGAGGGTAGTGAGTGAGAAGTAAGTTGTTCGTTTCTAAATCTTTTGATGGTTGCTGAGTCAATTCACAAAAGCCTTTTGGTGAGTTAATTGTTAAAATTAACTAGCACCGCAACACAAAAATTATCATCATTTTATAAATGTATTTCCGTTTTTCATTCCGAGATGCTCTGACAGCATGCACGGAATCATTGTCGCGATAATTATCGCAACAAAAACCGCTGTCAGCGGATGGTTTCTCAACTTCGTTGTTCAACCATAGGGTCTAAAACGCCCGCCAGCTCTGGTGTTGCTCCGCAACGAGCTGACTCGACGCGCTATCGCGCTAGCGTTGTAGACCCCGCGCGAATGTACGAGCTACGCTCCGTACTGACCGCCATACTGCCGCTTCAGACAATGCGATGGGTGCCCCATTATCCGCATTTTTCTTCGCTTTTATTTTCTACGAAAATAGATGGTTCGATATCAATTTGTGCCAAATTTTAATCGAATTTCGCTGATGCGAAACACTATCGCGGTCAGTACAGACCAGCTGTACATTCGCGCTTTCTCCATGTGTCTACGGCTTCGCCTACACCACATTACGCGCTTGTTGGCCTCATTCTGAGGCGCTATTTTGCAGTTTTTCGTGCCGAAAAATGCGTTTTAAAAAACCTGTCTTGCAGACAAAAACCGCCTTCAAATTAAACTAATTAATAAAGTTTTTTAGAAAATAATAAGGGGTTTTTACTTAATAAAATTAGGTGAAGTAAGGGGAGGGGGAACTACTTATGCAAACTGTTTGTTGCTGAGCTGCGCAGTCAAACGAGTTTGTTTTTTATCACGAAATCATTAAATTTAAAAGTATAAATTAATGATTATTAGGTTTAAAAAATGAAAAATAATGACGTTACTGATATTGCTATTAATCCAACAACAGGACTACCTATCACAAATGCGAGTTGCAATATCGTAGATGTTGGTGGCAATGTGGTAGGTCAACCAGACAGAGTAATGACTGTTTATGAAATTGAAGAGTCGATAGCCGATTCAAACAATGATGACTGTTTTGATGCATTTGACTCGTTTGATGATGGTTTTTAATGCACAAAATATTGAAAACTATTAATCAATATCGAATAGAAGTCGTCTATTCGACTATTGCATTCATTGGCTCAGCTATACTATTTTTTCAATATCAATCAACTCAAAATTTTGCGTGGTTTATTTCGCTCACTTTATTCTGTAGCAAAATGGCTATTGGCATAATTAACTATGAGCAATATTGCCAAAGCAATAAGCGTAGTATGAAGATAGCGCTCAAATATTTGTTATTTAAATTTGTATAAAACCTGTTTATTTGTCCTAAACACAAAGCGCTCCGAGTTAATCAGGCGCTTTTTTAGTTTTATAAGTATTTAAGTTTTTGACCAGTCTGCCTTTAAGCTAGTTAAAATATTTTGATTCGACAAACATCAACGTATAAATTATGAAATATTAGATATCAAGTGTGGGCTTGTGGGTACCATCATTTCAGATGATTTTGAGCCACAGCTTGAGAATAACTACAATTTGAAGTAAAACAGGGCACAAAAATTGATATTTTTGATTAGAGCTTCAATTTTAATTTAGAGTAAAAGTATTTTCAGTTAGTGCCAGAGTAGGTCGGATAAGCTAAGCGCCATCAGACACAGTAAAATACTTTACCAATTATTATGTTGTCGAGTGGCTGGAGAGTGCCAAAAGCGGACACTTCTAGTCAATGGTGAGCAACGAATTTATAGCTTGCACAAATATCAGATGTACCTAAAAGTATTTGTAAGTTTAATTAAAGCAATATAGCTGACGAATCCCCACGAATGGCGTAGATAAAACAAATAGTTAGAGGCGAAGGGAACATTCATGGCAGTTCCCGATCTGATCTTTCGCCAAAAACACCTAACCATGAATGCTGCCATGAATGTAAAAACAATGCTCGCCGATTTCCTCTCATTTGTCACCCCCAAATGTATGCACAAAGCCCGATTTTTAGCTGTGGGGGCGGCAGTACAAAGCTTGATGCAGAATGGCCAATGCACGGTAACGGCTATCGGCCGTAATTTTGACAGTGAAACGTCATAAAAACACGGCATCAAACGAGCTGACCGTTTGCTAAGAAATGAAGCGCTTCAAGCAGAGGCGCCGCTTATTTATGGCGAAATGACCCGCTTGCTACGTCAGGG
>NZ_AUTO01000111.1:0-23350 GCF_000498055.1 Pseudoalteromonas sp. TB51 | reverse complement strand
AACAGGGTTGAGCGGTAATCATCGTCTAGCCCTGCCATTTTCTTTTTCCTCGCCATACTAGCTGACTTAGATGTATCTTGTTTAAAAAGCGCCATGGCTATCTTTCGCATTACATTAAACATTAATGGCCCTTGAAGTTTGCGTATTCTCGATTCATCTTCTCTGAAGTTCATATCAAGCATCCAATGCATGCTTTCAACCTGCCAGTGACTGCGTACCGCATTGAGTGCTTGCGCTGCATTTAAGTCTAATGAACTTATATACCAGCGTGTTTCAGTGGTATCCGACCCTGCCGACTTATCATGAACTTCAGCCCTGACCTTAATAATACTCGTTAAGCCAGGCCAACGATAATCCTTGCCTAACCAGCTTTTATCTATAAGTAACTGCTGGCATGTACGTGTTTCAACACGCCCATGTCCTGAGCTTATTTCGGTATATTCATCACAATTATGCTGAGTTAACCTTTCACGCTCGCACTTGTGCCACCACGCTTCTAGTTCCTTTTGCATGCCTGAATGATTACCTTTAAGTGCAAGAATATAATCTGCTTTTTGTTGGATGATTTGTTTTGCTATTTCTTGTTGGCATCCCATCGCATCTAACGTAATGATACTGTTTTCAATATCGAGCAGGGTGAGTAATTCTGGTATTGCGGTGATTTCATTTGTTTTATTATCAACAGCCGTCTGCCCAAGCACTAACTGGTGTTGGCAACTCCATGCACTGACCGTGTGTAAGGCACTTTTTCTGTCTTTTGTGGTAAATGAACGTCGTGCGGTTTTGCCATCGATAGCGATGATATCTGCACCTGTGGTTTCAATCAGTGATGATATCCAAGATTGAAATGCCCTTTCTATTTCATTTGCTTTTAACCGACACATGACGCGAGCAATCGTGTCATGTTTTGGAATTCCTGCGTTGAACGTACCGTATTTTTTTAACCAATCAAGCTTTAGGTGCCCAAAGTCTTCAATATCTTCCCATCCTTCTGCACCAGAGAGTACAGCGCTAATAGCAAGGAGAAGAATATCGATAAGTTCATGCTTTTTACAACGTTCAATGCGAGGATCTGTAATTGAATTAAAATGTTTCAGAAAAGTAGTGCTCATATTTATGCGACCAAGTAATTATTATGCCTTGATCTGATCACTACTTGCTCTATAAGTTCAATTTATAATGATCTTGCCGTGGCGCTTTACACCTCCCTTGCAAAACATTCATTGTATGTTGCCCTATGCTTGACTAAAATACAGCGCTTATTTATTACAACTGAGAAGCCTTATGTCATCTGCCGTTTACCTACAAGCTGGTCGCGAAAAATCATTAAAAAGAAAACACCCTTGGTTATTTTCAAAAGCCATCAAAAAAATTAAAGGTAAACCAGGCCTAGGTGATACGGTTACCATTCACGACAGCGAAGGTAAATTTTTAGCCACCGCAGCTTATAGCCCTCACTCACAAATAAGAGCGCGAGTGTGGAGCTTTGATGAAAAAGAAGTAATAGACCAACACTTTTTTGAGCGTCGCTTACGCCGTGCTTTAGATGCTCGCGAGCATGCAATAGCCGAAGGCGGTTTAACTGGCTTTAGGTTGTGTGCTGCTGAGTCTGACTATTTGCCAGGTGTAACCATTGATAAGTTTGATAACACCTTAGTTTGCCAATTACTAAGTGCCGGCGCTGAGCGCCATAAAGGTGAAATTGTAGGCGCGTTAATGGCTATTTTTCCTGGTGCGAATATTTATGAGCGCTCAGATGTAGACGTGCGCACCAAAGAAGGCTTAGAACCTATTAAAGGTGTACTGTGGGGCAACGAACCTTCAGAGCCGGTGGTTATTGAAGAAAATGGCTTAAAGCTTGAAGTAGACATTTTAGAAGGTCATAAAACAGGCTTTTACCTTGATCAACGTGATAGCCGCGCAGCACTTGAGCGCTTTTCAAAAGATAAAACCGTATTAAATTGCTTTAGCTACACAGGTACTTTCTCACTTTACGCACTACGTGGTGGCTGTAAACACGTCACTAATGTTGATGTATCACAACCAGCACTGGATACCGCTAAGCGTAACGTAGAGCACAATAACTTAGATTTAAATAAAGTCGATTTTGTAAAACAAGATGTGTTTAAGTTATTACGCCAATACCGTGAGGAAGGCAAACAGTTTGACACTATTGTGATGGACCCACCAAAATTTGCAGACAATAAAGCGCAGCTAACCGGTGCGTGTCGTGGTTATAAAGATATAAACATGATTGCTATGCAAATATTAAAACCAGGCGGTACATTACTTACTTTCTCGTGCTCTGGATTAATGGATCAAAACTTGTTTCAAAAAGTGGTAGCAGACGCTGCGCTAGATGCAGGTAAAGAGCTATTGATTATGGAGCGTTTAAATCAAGCGGCCGATCACCCTATTGCTGGTAGTTACCCTGAAGGCTTTTACTTAAAAGGCTTGATTTGTAAGGTTTACTAAAAATTATTGTTATTACCTACAAGGACGTAGGTAATAAAATCGAACGTTATTTAACACCCGCAATAGCAAAAGCCAGCCGCTTGGTGTTTATTCAATTTAATTAAACTGAACTATTTCTAATCCTGCGGTAATGGTGCCATCGTCTTCTTTGCTAGCACGTATAACTTTAGCCGTTGCATTTAAAGAGGCAATACTTGGGTGAGTCGATTCTATATTAACCTGTAGCAAAGTATCGAGCTCAAGCAAGTCATCTAAATGAAGTGATAACCCAGTGGCACTTAAATCAACACATTCTGCGGTATAATTTAGCCCAGCAACTGGCTCTATTGTTGTTAATTGCGCAGGAGTATTAACCTGCATACGTCTAAAATTGCGCTTATCTTCAGTAAACATGCATCACCTTTAAACAACCGTGTTTATTTGCTCAAATAAAGTACCCATCGAAAACGGTTTTACTACATAGGCATCACACCCTGCATCAAAGCCAGCTTGCTTTTCCGAGGGCGACTCTAAGCCCGAAACCATAACAACAGGTATATTTTTAGTCTCAGGCGTGTGCTTAAGCATCCGACATGTATCATACCCATCTAGGCCAGGCATACATACATCAAGCAAAATAATATCCGGCGGGTTAGCAATGGCAGACGCCAAACAGCTTTTCCCCGAGTCAGCATAACTAACATCAAATTTTGAAGTCAGGGCAGATTTAAGCATTTCATAATTAAAATACTCGTCATCTACAACTAACAATCGCTTAATCTTATGTTCAACCGATGAGGACATAGGTATGTCGCTTCCTTCTCAACCAAAAATAAATCCTTCTATTAAGGTACTAAGCTTAATAGAAAATGCAAGTTTTATTCTATCTCTTTTATCGCATTCATAACGCGTTTTGCAGAAATAGGATATGGGGTTCCTATGGTTTGCGCAAACAGTGACACCCTAAGCTCCTGCTGCATCCAAAAAATAGCGTTTACCTGCTGCGGAATAGGCAAGCCTTTTGGAATTTTATTTACGAGCTTTTTGTACTCTTGCGCTACTTTTTCAAGTTCTAAAACGCACAATCTATCGCGGTTAGGATCAACAGGCAGTTTTTCTAAACGTTTTTGAATCGCTTTTAAATAACGAATTAGGTCCGGCATTTTATTCGCACCGTGAGCGCTCACAAACCCTTTGAAGATAAGTGACTCAAGCTGTGATTTTATATCGCCATGGGCAGTTATCATAGTTAAATCGACACGCCCTTTCATTTTTTTATGTAACGCGTGGGCAATGCTTAAAACTTGTTCAACCTGTGTGGCAATTTCTACCACAGCATCGCCTAGTTCGCCCCTAATTTGCTCTTTAACTTTATCAAAAGCGTTTTCATCGCGTATATCGCCATGCTTTATTAATAAGCTGTCTACGCCGGCGGCAATACAATCGTCAATTAAGTCTGCAATTTTCCCAAACGGATTAAAGTACAAGCCCAGTTTGGCTTTATTAGGCAAGTTTTGCTGAAGGTACTTTATTGGCGACGGCACATTTAATAAAACTAAACGCCGTAAACCTTGCTGATGCGCTTGCTGGGCTTTTTCTTCACTATCAAAGAGCTCAATTGCCGCTGTGGATTTTTTATCTACCAGCGCTGGGTAAGCTTTTATTTCGTATTGGCCTTGTTTTTTAACGTACGAGGCAGGCAAAGCGCCAAAGTCCCATTGTGTTAAATCGGCTTTTTCAATGCCTTTATCGGCCACCTTTGATAGCGTATCGGTTACTTTGCCTTGCAGCTGTGCTTTTAGTTTTGCTAAATCTAGTCCGCGTGCAAGTAATTTATCGTGCTCATCACGCACCTCAAACTGCAACCTTAAATGAGGCGCCAGTGCGTTTAGATCCCACGCTTCTATATCTACTTTTACGCCTGTCATTCTTAGTAAGCGTGTAGTAAGTGCATCAAGTAAGCTGCCTTGCATAGGCTCAATGGCTGCCAGTACAGCATCAGCGTAATTGGGAGCAGGTACAAAGTTACGACGTAACGACTTAGGTAACGATTTAATTAAACCACTTATTAGCTCATGCCTAAAGGCAGGTATGTGCCAATCAAACCCGGTTTCTTGCACTTGGTTTAAAAGTGCTACCGGTATTTGTACAGCCACCCCATCAACAGCTTGTCCTGGATCAAAATGATAGCTCAGCGGCAAAATAATATTATCTTGCTGCCATGTATCAGGGTAATCAAACTCAGTAATATTACTTGCACCGTGCTGCATAAGCTCTTCACGGATCATGTATAGGTAGCGTTTGTCTTTTTGCTTTTGAGTTTTATACCACTTAATAAAGGCTGCACGGTTGTTGATTTCTTTAGGTATTTTTTTATCGTAAAATTCAAATAACGTTTGCTCATCAACCAAAATATCGCGACGTCGCGATTTATGCTCAAGTACCTGAATATCTTCTATTAGCTCGCGGTTGTACGCTAAAAATTGCTCATTTAAGCCAAGCTCTTGCTCTACAAGGGCGGTGCGTACAAACAGCTCACGGCTAACTTTAGGATCTATATTGCTATACACACAGCGGCGTTTATTAACCACCAATAAGCCGTACAAGGTTTGTTGCTCGAACGCGATAACAGCGCCTGGTTTTTTCTCCCAATGCGGCTCAGAATAGCTTCGTTTTACTAAATGCTGTGCAAGGGGCTCTACCCAATTAATATCTATTTTGGCATTAATGCGTGCGTATAGTTTACTGGTCTCTACCAGCTCTGCCGACATAATCCATTTGGGGCTCTTTTTAAATAATCCAGAACCCGGAAAAATATGAAACTGGCTATTACGAGCGCCTTTATATACTTGCTTTTCGTCTTTAAAGCCTATGTGACTTAACATGCCGCTCAGTAACGCTTTGTGTATTAGCTCAGAGTCAGCCACTTGCGTGGTGGCTTTAATTTTCATTTCGTTGCACACAGTGCTTATTTGATAAACAATGTCTTGCCACTCACGAATACGCATATAAGCTAAAAAGTCTTTTTGGCACAACTTTCTAAACTGGCTATTTGTCAGCTCACTTTGCTGCTCTTCTAGGTAATTCCAAAGATTTAAAAAAGCAATAAAATCTGAGTCAGGGTCATCAAAGCGACTGTGTTTTTCGTTCGCTGCGGGGCGTTTTTCTTGCGGGCGCTCTCGTGGGTCTTGAATCGACAGCGCTGCCACAATAATAATAACTTCTCGTAGTGCACCGAGCTTATTAGCCGTCAACACCATTTTAGCTAAACGCGGGTCGACCGGTAGGCGGCTAAGCTCACGCCCTGATTGCGTTAAACTCGTTTGATGGCGCTTTTTACTCGGCTTAATCGCCTGAAGCTCTTCAAGTAGGGTTAAACCATCGTTAATATTGCGACTATCTGGCGCTTGTACAAACGGAAACTCGCTCATATCGCCAAGCCCTAATGCCAACATTTGCAAAATAACAGAGGCTAAATTAGTGCGCAGTATTTCTGGGTCTGTAAATTCAGGGCGAGATATAAAGTCATCTTGCGAATACAAACGAATACAAATACCCGCTTCAACACGGCCGCAACGTCCCATACGTTGGTTCGCACTTGCCTGAGAAATAGGCTCAATAGGTAAACGCTGTACTTTAGTACGATAGCTGTAACGGCTAATACGCGCTGTACCTGGGTCTATTACATAACGAATACCCGGCACCGTTAATGAAGTTTCGGCCACGTTGGTTGATAAAATGATATGGCGGCGCGAATGCGGGGCAAATATACGATTTTGCTCTGCGTTAGATAAGCGCGAGTAAAGTGGTAATACGTCGGTGTGTTTTAAATTACGTTTAGAGAGCGCCTCTGCGGTATCGCGTATTTCGCGCTCGCCATTTAAAAATATGAGAATGTCCCCTGGCCCTTCAGCGCACAGCTCATCTACCGCATCAAAAATACCTTGCAGTTGGTCGCCTTCGGCTTCCATAGCGCCTTTATTTATATCGCTTATAGGGTTATAGCGCACCTCAACGGGGAATGTACGTCCCGATACTTCAATAATTGGCGCATCATCAAAGTGCTTTGAAAAACGTTCAGGATCAATGGTCGCCGAGGTAATAATAACTTTTAAGTCGGGGCGCTTTGGCAGTAAGTTTTTTAAATACCCCAAAATAAAATCGATATTTAAGCTGCGCTCATGGGCTTCATCAATAATGATGGTGTCGTACTGATTTAAAAAGCGGTCTTGTTGTATTTCGGCGAGCAAAATACCGTCGGTCATCAGTTTTACATACGTATTATTAGAGACCTGATCGCTAAAACGTATTTTAAAACCGATTTGTTGGCCAAGCTCACATTTCATTTCCTCAGCAATACGGTTAGCTACACTGCGCGCGGCTAAACGTCTTGGCTGGGTATGGCCAATAAAGCCATCAACCCCACGGCCAAGCTCTAAACACATTTTTGGTATTTGCGTGGTTTTACCTGAGCCTGTTTCACCGGCAATAATCACCACTTGATTATTCGCAATGGCGTCTTTAATGACGTCCTTTTTTTGACTTACCGGTAATTGCTCAGGGTACGTTACAGCGGGCAGCTCAGCTAAACGTTTTTCACGTAGCTGCTGGCTGCGGGNATATCAGCCGCTATTTTTTCAAGGGCATTGGCCTGCTTAGTCTCGTCTTGTATTTTTTTTACGCCATGTAAGCGTTTTTTAAATATAAACTGATCTTTTTTTAAGCACGTTTTAAGCTCGCCAAACAACTGACCTAGGTTTACCACCCGCACACCTTATAAATTTAATAAATGAGGGCTAATAGTATCAAAATAAACTCGCAGCGTTAATCCTACAATCCCTATAAGGCTTATATATCACGCTATTGGTTTTTAAAAATGCCCACAAAGGTTGATTGTGTGTTCGATTTGCTTGCTCGGTACATGCCCGAGGTATTAAATGGCATACTAATATGACCTTTAGCATCTACAATAATAACCCCACCTGTACCACCTATAGGCGCAAGTACTTGGTTAATAACCTCATCCCCAGCTTGTTCAATGGTTTTATTTTGATATTTAACGCGTGCACAAATATCACTGGCAACACTGTAGCGAATAAAATACTCGCCGTGACCGGTGGCCGATACCGCACACGAATCGTTTTCAGCAAAAGTACCCGCGCCAATAACAGGGGAATCGCCAATGCGGCCAAAGCGTTTTGCGGTCATGCCACCTGTAGATGTACCTGCGGCTAAATTGCCGTTTTTATCAAGTGCCACTGCACCTACGGTGCCCATTTTATAATTTGTTGGCAGGGCTTTATGCGCAGCTTGGTAGTTTTGGCTGGTTGCTTTTTCTTTTTCTAATTTTTGCTTTGCTTTTAAAAGTGCTTCATAACGGTGCTTAGTATCAAATATATTATTTTCTATCAGCGCAACGCCCTGCTCTTTGGCAAATTCTTCAGCGCCTTGACCACTAAGCATTACGTGTACTGAGTTATCCATTACTAAGCGGGCTAATTGAATTGGGCTTTCTATGTGCTTTACGCCAGCGATCGCACCCGCTTGACGGTTTCGCCCATCCATTATTGAGGCATCAAGCTCATGGCTGCCATCATAGGTGTACACTGCACCGCGCCCAGCATTAAAGTAAGGCGACTGCTCTAATACTTCAATAGCAGTGGTGATTGCATCTAAACTTTCGCCGCCCTTTTCAAGTACGCTGTAACCTGCTTCAACAGCTTCGGCTAGTTTTGCTCGGTAGGCTTTTTCTTGCTCTGGGGTAAATTTTGCTTTTTCAATTGTGCCTGCTCCACCATGAATCGCTATAGCAAACGGGGCTTGTTCACTTAATGCTTGCGTGCTTAGTGTTAAGCAGCCGCTGGCTAAAACTGACAATAAGAATGTTTTTTTCATAGTGCGCTCTTTTTTAAATTTAGTATTGAATTTACTTTGAATGGTTACACGTATTTTTTCAACTAATATCAACGGCATTAAGTTAGCGCTTTATTTAAGCAGCTAATAAACAGCCTAATAACAAAGCGAAATACGAGGGCGTTATTTCCCTTCATCACCCCTACTTTTTAACCCAATTGGCATAGAGTAAGTTTAATGGCACAAAAAAAGCGCCATCAGGCGCTTTTTACTAAACGTGTATGTAATTACGCGTCTTGCTTAGCTTTTAAACGTGCTAAACGTGCTACTTGGTGAGTAGATGTTAAGAACGAATAAATAGGTGCTAAGTAACCGCGCTTACGAAGCTCTAAAAACTCTTCATCGCTAAGCGAGTTAAGTTTTTTCTCATCGATAAGGTAAATACCGTTGATGTCTTTTTTCTCGCCTTTAATGTCTACAGTTAGCGTTTGCGCTACTAGTAGCTCTTTATCAGCTAAGTATTTAGTGAATGCTTCTGTTACTTGAGAAAACTCAATGAAAGACACTAAAGACTCTTTACGACGCTTTAAGTAGTCAGTTTCTTCACCGTTTTCAAATAATGCGTTGCCTTCTTCTTCACCTACAAGCGAGCTTGCTTCGTCAATCACAATACCGTACTGATCTTGCTCAGGGTGCTTTACTAGACCTAATGGGTAGCGCGTTGATGCCATAGGCGCAAAAGCTGCAGTCCATTTACCATCTTCTACAAACAGGTTTTCGCCTGGCTCTAGGCCAAACATTGCAACTGCTTGGAAAGTACCGCTTTCGTTGTTTTTAACAAAAGACATTGGGAATTCATTTGCTACGCGCGCAAACTCATGTGCAACTACTGGCACTAAATGTTGAGTTTTCATAAATTCAACGTTGATGCCGTTTTGAATTTTAGTGTTGGCATGCTTTTCGTTGTGTAAAGGCTGTACTTGTTGCTCCGCCATGTTACTGCTCCGTTTATTTTTAATATATATGTTTCATTGTTAATGCCTTTAGGCTAATGCTTTTGAACGAAAAAAGGAAGGGAAAGTTTTATGACAACCGTCATGAAAAAATAAAGTTTAACTAAATCTGGGCGTTGCTAAAAAACAGACAATAAAAACGCAACTAATACGCTCAAAAACAGTACAAATAACGGGTAATTTTAATACAGCGCCATAAAAACCATTAACATTGGTTAACAGTTTGACGGTATTTTTTGAATAGGTTTAGCATGTTATTTAGCCAAATAAAAAGGCAGCTTAATTAAGCTGCCTTTTTAAACTGTAAATGAGCGGCTAAATTAAGGCGCCCAATACACTTCAATATTTATGCTTGGGTGGTTTAGCACAGCGCGAAGTGGCATATCGTTTACATCGCCACCCGCTTTAGCTTGCTTGTAAACCGCTAGCTTTTCTTCACCACTGATCAGGAGTTTAACCACTTTAGAGTTTGCTATTGCATTTAAAGTCAGTGTCATACGCTCTGTAATGCTGCCTGTCACGTCGCTTTCTATTGCATTAATAGCGCACACAGTTTGCTGTGTTGTTAAACCATGCTCAAGGCCCTCTGCATGTGGGAACAAAGACGCTGTATGGCCATCTGGGCCCATGCCTAAAATTGTTACATCATACGGTGCTTTTAAAGCGCCATAAGCGGCTTCACATACTTGTGTACCTTGCTCGGCCGTTACTGCATCGTTTTTCATGGTAATAAAATTAGCGGCACTGCCGTAATTTTGTAACAAGGTGCTTTTTATAAACGCTTCGTTACTTTTTTCGTGGCTTGGCTCAACCCAGCGCTCATCAACCATGGCTACATCTATATTTTGCCAATCTAAATCAAGCGTTGATAAGTGCTTGTACGCTGGCGCAGGAGACGAACCACCTGATACCATTAGCACAGCACGGCCATCACTTTTTATGCCATCACGTAAAGATTGCTCAAGCGTGTGTGATAGCTCAGCGGTTAACTCATCTTTTGAGTCAAAAAACTTTTCAACAAGTGTTGCCATACCTTACGCCTTATCGCCTGTGTTAAACCACACGTGGTTGTTTTCAGCTAATAATTCATCAGCATCATCCGGTCCCCAGCTACCAGCACGGTAAAGTGCAGGTTTGCCTTTGGTTTGCCAGCGCTCAATAATTGGATCTATCCATTTCCACGCTTGACGAACTTCGTCACGGTGTATAAATAACGATGGGTTATTAGCTGCAGCATCAAGCATTAAGCGTTTGTACGCATCAGAGTGGAAACCATTGCTGTATGCTTGAGAAAGCTCAATATTCATCGTTACCGGCTCTAATTGCATTTCAAGATTATCAAGGCGCTTAGACATAAGCGTTAATTGAATCGTCTCTTCCGGCTGCAAACGAATAACAAGTCGGTTTGGCTCAATATTACCCACGTTTTCTTCATAAATATTGTGCGATACTTTTTTGTACTCAACCACAATTTCTGCACAACGTTTAGCCATACGCTTACCAGTACGAAGATAAAAAGGTACCCCCGCCCAGCGCCAGTTATCAATGTGTGCACGAATAGCCACAAAGGTTTCTGTTTTACTTGAACCTTCGTTAAGCTCTTCTAAGTAACCTGGTACAATTTTACCGTTTAAATCCCCTGGTACGTATTGACCGCGAACGATATTTTCATCTACGTCACCTTCTAGTAACGGACGAAGTGCTTCTAATACTTTAAGTTTTTCAGTACGGATGCTATTTGCGTTTAGTTTATTTGGTGATTCCATTGCCACTAAGCACAATAACTGTAATAGGTGGTTTTGCACCATGTCGCGCAGTGCACCGGCTTTATCGTAAAAACCAGCACGGCTTTCAAGGCCTACCGTTTCAGATAAACTAATTTGAATATTATCAATAGATTTAGCATCCCACATGTTTTCAAACAGTGAGTTTGAAAAACGCAGTGCCATTAGGTTTTGTACTGTCTCTTTACCTAAGTAGTGGTCAATACGGAAAATTTGCTCTTCGTCAAAAAACTCTGCAATTTTACCATTGATAGCCTCTGCTGATTCGCCGCAGTAACCAATTGGCTTTTCAACAACCACACGTGAAGTGGGTGTGATTAAACCTTTCGTTGATAAAATTTCACAACATGTGCCGTAAACAGCAGGCGGAAGCGATAAATAAAATACGCGAGATTTATTGCTGTCGTGCTCATCTAAAATGCCTTTTAGTACATCCCAGTTGTCGTCAGCTTCGGTTACGTTGCTTACTACAGGCACTAAGTAAGTAGAAAATGCTTTCCAATCTTTAGCGTTAAATTCGCCTTTACTTAAAAACTCTTTCAGTGCGTTGTGTGCTGTTTCTATGTAGTCAGCACGCTTACTTTCTTCACGCACTGTAGGCAGAATACGCGAGCCTTCTGGTAAGTTGCCTTCTTGATATGCTCTGTACATTGCAGGTAGCAATTTGCGTAACGCAAGATCACCACCGCCCCCAAAAATTATAATATCAAAAGGATTAAGCATAGTTACTCTCTACGTTTGTAATACCTAAAAGCGACTTCCATAAGCCGCTTGGTATGCAGGTTTAGTGCTTGAATGACAGTGGCTCTTAGTGTTAATAAAAGCCTATTGAATGTTTTACGCTATGGCGTTTTATTTATTATTTGACTGTTCGCACAATTAAATGAGTCTTAGGAGTCCTGTAAATCCTCTCACAAAAATACAGGCCCTAAGAACTCCAGCGCTACCCGTTCAAAGGTACTCGGTTTGCTTATTTACATAAGCGAATATATTACTGCGTACGGTGTTGCTTGTAGTACGCAATTAAGCCATTTGTTGAACTATCGTGGGCGTGTTTTACGCTGTCATCGGTTAGTTCGCTTTCAATTTTAGAGGCAAGGCCTTTACCAAGCTCAACACCCCATTGATCAAATGAGCAAATTTCTAAAATTATGCCTTGGCAGAAAATTTTATGTTCGTACAGCGCAATTAAGCGTCCTACTGTTTTTGCATCAACTGTATCTAGCAGTATAGATGTTGTAGGGCGATTACCCTGATGAATTTTATGATTTAGTAACTCATCAATTTGTGCTTGTGTTTTACCTTTAGCGGCTAAATCTTCTGTGACTTGCTGTGCATCTACACCGCTCATCATTGCTTCTGTTTGCGCTAAAAAGTTAGATAATAAAATATCGTGATGCTTATCTACGGCTACCTGCGGCTTAACTGAGGCAATAAAATCAGCAGGTACAATTACATTACCTTGGTGTAAACACTGATAAAACGCATGTTGGCCGTTAATACCGGTCATACCCCAAATAATAGGAACCGTTGTATAAGGTACGGTTTCGCCAGCAAAGTTTACGTGTTTACCGTTACTTTCCATCTCACCTTGTTGTAAATACGCAGGTAACATATGAAGCGCTTGGTCATACGGTAAAATAGCTTGCGACGTAAAGCCTAAAAAGCTGGTATTCCATACACTAAGTAGTGCCATTATAAGCGGAATATTTTGTTCAAATGGGGCTGCTTTAAAGTGCTCATCTACTTCAAATGCGCCTTCTAAAATAGCTTCAAACGCGTCATAACCTAGGTATAACGCAATAGGTAAGCCTATCGCACTCCAAAGTGAAAAGCGACCCCCAACCCAATCCCACATAGTGAATACGTTTTCATCGCTAATACCAAAGGCTGCGGTTTTTTCTAAGTTTGTGCTAACAGCAACAAAATGCTTAGCAATGGCGCTGTCATCTTTTGCTGTTTGTAAAAACCAATCAACGGCCGTTTTGGCGTTGGTCATGGTTTCTGATGTGGTAAATGTTTTCGATGAAATAACAAACAAGGTTGTTTCTGGGTCAATTGCTTTTAACACAGAGGCAATTTGAACACCGTCAGCATTAGATACGTAATGGACATTTAAAGTGTCATCAGCAAGTGCTTTTAGCGCTTCGGTTGCCATTTGCGGGCCTAGGTTTGAACCACCTACACCAATGCTTACCACATCTTTTACTGCTTTACCTGTGAAGCCTACCCACTGCCCACTGCGTACTTTTTCTACAAAGGTTTTAATTTTTGCTAATTCGTTATCAACCGCTTGCGTTACGTCTTCGCCGTCAACAACTAAAGGTGTATGGGCACGATTACGTAAAGCAGTATGAAGAACAGCACGCTCTTCTGTAATATTGATTTTTTCACCGCTAAACATCTTGTCGCGCCAAGAGGCAATGTCACACTCTTTAGCAAGCTCGATGAGTTGTGCAAAAATAGTTTTATCAATACGCTGCTTTGAATAATCAAACAACACACCCGGAATTTGAGTAGAGAATGCATCAAATCGTGTATCATCTTGTGCAAATAACGTTTTTAGATGGGTTTGTTTCATCTGCGCGGCACTATTTTGTAGTGCTTGCCAACTTGCTAATTGCGAACGATTAGACATGTAAATATCCTCTAAAATATTTAAATTAATGATTTAAAAACAGTTTTAGGTAAAAAGACTTCGCTAATTGCGCGTAGTGCTAGTAAAAAAGCAAGCGCTTAGTATAACGAAAAAAGCAATAAAAATGCTGTTTTTATAATTTATGATGCAGATAATAACGCAATTTTTTACTTTTGACACCGGTATCATAAAAATTTTATGAATTAATTACCCACAAATTTTAAGCATTTAATAGTTTAAACAACATTTATTAAATATTCATGAATTAGGGCCTGTTGACCTTTTAGGATTAAAATTTGTTCAAACTAGGAACAATTTAATTCTGCGCGAGGTTTGTTCCTTAATGGGTTCAGTAACGGCTCCTGCGTTACGCTACTGGCAAACATCCATGTAAAAATAGCAAACAGACTGCTGCAAATTAAACTTCGAAACATTATAGGCCCAAAGCATAGAATGCATCGTATGCACTCGCCTAGCTTTATAGGTGGTTAAAACATCCTCAAAACTAGGCCCATAATTAGCTCACCAACGCCAAGCCACCCGCTACGTTATAAATATTCGCAAAGCCTAATTGCTGTAAATTTGCCGCTGCAACTTTAGAACGATTGCCGCTTCTACACAGTAATATATAGGTGTGCTGCGGGTTTAATTGATTTTGTACTATGGCGTTAGCCATACGGCTAAGTGAAATATTAAGCGTATTAGCTAAAGGCGCGGCAAAAAGCTCCGCCACATTAATTACGCCATGTTCATACGGCTCACGGGTGTCAATTAAATACACATTTTTTTGCGTTAGTAACGCTTTAGCTTGCGTAAAGTCTAGCTGCTTAGTGTCTGTTTGCACCGCCGCCTGTACATAGCCGCACAATTGGTTACTGGTTTGCATATGTAGCTGATCGTGTTGTGCTTTTAGCTGTGCAAATTGCGCCGTACTTATTTCTCCATTTAATAACGGGCTAAGCAAAGGCGTTTGTGCACGTACAGTACGCCAGTTAATGGCAAAGCATTGCTGATAGTCATGCCCCGAACAAATAACCGTATCGTCACTTATTTGCTCAGCAAGGGTAATAAGTGAGTGTGCCATTTGCGTTGCACTACCCCCTTCAAGCGAGGTATTACCAAGTCCTGCAGGTAAAATTAAATCACCGCAAAAACAATAATCAATATGGCCTGTGGTGCGCTCTTTTAATAAATAACTAACGCTGTCTTTACTGTGCCCTGGGGTTGGCTTTATGGTTAACGTTTTTGTACCAAGCTCAATGCTATTTTGCATCGCATGCGTTGTGCCTAGTACTTCATTTAACAAAGCCACTGCGCTTGGACGGTCTTGGTGCTGGTGGGTATCTAAAATTGCTTTTACGTTGAGCTGTTGTGTGCTCACTATTTTTTCAAAGCGCGGAATAAGCTCTAATACGGGGTCAATAATAACGGCGCTGTCATCGTCACTAACATACAGCCAGCTACACGCCCCTTTATGCCTAAATTGTGTTAATCCCAGCGCGCACACTTCTTGCTTTGGCGAGGCACTGTCAGAAACAATTAAGCAATTGGCCTCCAATACCGCCTTTAACGAGCATATACGCTTACATGCTTGGCTAATTTGCTGCTCGGTTGCAGCAGGCCCAAAAGACAGCCTAATGGCGTTTTCACTTTGCCAATTAGTTGCCCCCATTGCATCAAGCACAAAACTGCGTGTTGCCCCTGTACTGCACGCCGAGCCACCGCTCACTCTAATGCCTGCTGCGTCAAATAAATCAATAACCTCTTTGGAGGTAAGTGTATCGACAGCAAAATTAAGGGTGGTAGGTACAGAATGTGAAAAATCGTGATTAAAGGTTATATCACCAAAGGTACTTTGCAGCGCATTAAGCAGTTGCGCTCTGTAGCTATTTAATACCTCAACCGACTTAAACGTGTCGTCGTTTTTATCTAGCAGCAAGTTAAACAGTTTATTAAGTCCTGCTATACCTGGTAGGTTTTCGGTGCCAGAGCGCATGCCGCTTTCTTGCCCGCCCCCCGCAATAAATGGCGTATAGGCACTGCCATTTTTAATGTATAAAAAACCAATACCTTTTGGTGCATAGAGTTTATGGCCCGAAAACGGGGCATAATCTATGCTGGTACTACTAAGCGCTAGCGCTTGTTTACCTAGAGCTTGTACACAATCAACCATCCAAGACACTGATTTATTGCGGCTGCGAATAGTATGCTCTATAGCGTTTAAGTCTTGATAAACACCGGTTTCGTTATTAACCGCCATGGTGCAAATCATTAGCGCGTTATTTATGTGCTCATTAATAAACGCTAAATCTAAAATCCCTTTACTATCAACAGGAATAGCCAGTAATTGGGCGTTAATGCCTAAAACGCTATTCCAATGTTTTAACGTGTTAGGCACCGCTTTGTGCTCAGTTGCCCCGTACAATAATACAGGGTTTTTAATCGTATGATTTTTAGCATGAATGAGCGTTGAAACAATGGCTGTTTGTATGCCCTCTGTTGCGCCTGAGGTAAAAAGAATATCGCCATCGGGCGCACCAATAACATGGCGTGCATTTTGCCTTGTTTGTTCTAATAAATACTTAGCTTGTATACCGCTAATATGGGGGCTTGAAGGGTTACCAAAACAAATTTGCATGGTGTGCGACACCACGTCGGCAATACAGGGTAAAACAGGTGTTGTAGCGTTTGCATCAAGATAAACTTGGGCTGCTTGTTCATCGTGCAATAAAAACTCAGACATTAAAAACGCACCTTTATTACTAAAAAATATATCTTATACCCAATAGTACATAAGTTTGTTCTCATTGGGTAATAATCAATTAGTAACTTAGGTGCGTTTACTATGCTTTTTTAAACTAAAAGTACGTTACTGTGCCCGCTCTTTTGTTATTTCTCCATGCGTAGATGACCAGGCATTTATTAGCGCTTTTACAAGCGATGCGAGTGGAATGGCAAAAAACACGCCCCAAAAACCCCATAAGCCACCAAAAAATAGCACTGCAACAATAATAAATACGGGATTTAAATCAACGGCCTCAGAAAACAACAAAGGCACTAATACATTGCCATCGAGCGCCTGAATGATCCCGTAAATTATTAATATGGTCCAAAACTGCGTTTCGATACCAAATTGAAACAGCGCCACCGCCGCAACCGGTATGGTAACCAATGCCGCACCTACAAACGGAATTAACACCGAAAACCCAACCAACACGCCAAGTAAAGCTGCATAACGTAAATCAAGTACAGTAAAGGCAATAAACGAGGTGCCACCCACAATTAAAATTTCGAATACTTTGCCTCGAATATAATTCATTATTTGCTGGTTCATTTCGTGCCACACTTGCAAAATTAACCGTCTCTGCTGCGGAATAAGCGTAGCGGCACTGCTTGTAAGCTCACGCTTGTCTTTAAGCATAAAAAATACAAGTAAGGGTACAAGGACCAAATAAATAAGCCATGCCACAACATCTTTTAGCGAAGTAAGTGAAAACGAGACAATAACTTGGCCAAATTCGAGCGCCTTTGCCTCTACACTTGCCACAATAGCTTGGACCTGCTCGGCATTAATTAAACTGGGGTATTGCTGCGGTAAGGCCATTAAAAATGACTTACCTTGCTCTACCATGTGCGGGGTTTCTTGCACTAAATTACTGGTTTGCTTCCAAAGTACTGGGCCAATAACCAAAATAAGGGTAAGCATAACCCCGGTAAATATCAGCATTACAATGACTGTGGCGCTAAAGCGTTTTAACCCAAAGCGCTCTAAGTGTACAACCGGCCAATCAAGTAAATAAGCAATCACCAATGCCACTAACACAGGAACAATTAACGAGCCAAAAAAGTACAGTAATGCCACAGAGGCAATGAGTAAAAAAAGTAAGGTGACTGAATGAGGATCTGAGAACTTTCTTTCGTACCATGTTTTAACGTATTCAAACATGCAATGGCTCCACTAGTAATAGTCCTAGGTGTTGATCAAATTTATATGTATATGCATTTTTGCTTAAAAAACGCGTAATATCATCTGCGCTTTCGTCGTTATTTATACTAAACGTTATTGCCTTATTAGATGACTGCGCATTACGAAGCGCTAATTTAAATTGTACAAACTGTTGTGGGCATTTAAATTTTTTTAAATCGCACTCTAACATAACTACTTTACTCGCTAAGTAAAATGAATAATAAGTCGCATATTGTCGGTCATTCTATTTATAAAATGTGAACAGCAGTAACTTTTTCTTAAAACCATTCCAGCAATGGTTTATCCTTATAACATAATTAGCAGTAAGGATAAGTTAATGCCTGGCACGCATAATAAAGCGCAACTACCTAGTAATCCAACTCTCAAAGAGATTAATTGGTATAAAAAGCAGATAAACTGGGGAGAGCTCCCGCCTTTTTATCATCTTGTTGCTTCTTCGGTCAGCGAATCTGAAGGAATATTGGAGCACGGATTTGATAACGCTGTAAAAAGCCTGATCAATAAACGCAATTGGAACTTAGACTTACTTGATGGCTATGAAGATGATTTTGGTGAAATACACACCAAGCATAAGCCGCGTATAGCGCTACACCAAGTATTTACCGACCGAGGCTTTGAGCTCTGGGCACAACCCTATGCTAAAGATATAATTATTGATCAATACGTTAAAGATAACCGCTTTATGGAGTTTAAAGTATGGGATCCGCATTCAATGAAAAACCTGATCCGCATAAATCAGCTCCATAAGTTTATTGGCTTTTATTTTGAGCGCGGCGACAAGGCCGATAAAGCCATTATTTTACATGCACATAAGGTAGTACATAAAATTATTAAATTTTTGCAGCAAGAATTGAACGTTGTAAAGCTTGATGGAGTCACAATAAAAGAACTCTACCAATTGTGCGAAAAAGACAGCCGTGCAAGCAGCGATGAAATTGACATAGCAAAAATTGCCATTGGTGAACAAATTAACAAGGAATAAAATGCAGCTAAAATCAGCCTTTATCACTTTATGCAGTGCCGCGCTTACCTTTAGCCTACTGGTTAGTGAGCCGTTAAAGGCACAAACAAACTTTACGCTACCCGATTTAGGTACGTCTGCGCTACAAGTTTTGCCACTTGAAAAAGAACAAGCCATTGGCGAAGTGATGATGATGCAAATAAGAGGCTCATCACCGGTAGTAAACGACCCCGTTTTAGACGAATACTTAACCACACTTGGCCGAAAACTTGTGGCTAATGCAAACGACGTGCGTTTTCCTTTTTCGTTTTTTTGGGTAAATAACAACGAAATTAACGCCTTTGCTTTTTACGGCGGGCATGTTGGTGTGCATACGGGGCTTATTGCGCAATCAGATAACGAAAGCCAATTTGCCTCTGTACTTGGGCACGAAATAGCGCACGTAACTCAGCGCCATTTAGCTCGTCGTATTCAGCAACAACAAGACAACAGCGCACTGACTATTGCAGGCATGATAGCCGGTATCTTAGCCACCGTGGTTGCTCCCGACGCAGGTATTGCTATTATTTCGGCTAACCAAACCCAAGCCGCGTTTAGCCAACTAACTCACAGCCGTGCTGCCGAGCAAGAAGCCGACAGAATTGGTATGCAAACCCTTAATAACGCCGGTTTTGACGCCCGTGCATCAAGTGAATTTTTAACTAAACTTTCAGCGCAAATAAGATATAAGTACAAACCACCCGCTTTTTTACTGACTCACCCATTGCCAGAGAGCCGTGTATCTGACGTACGCCTACGTGCAGAGCAATTCCCTGTGCGCCATTTAAACCCAAGCCTTGAGTTTAATTTAGCAAAAAGCCGAGTACTTGCCCGTTATGCCAATAAGCCCGAAAATGCCGAAGCGTTATTTAAAAAATTAATGCGCGAAAACAGTTACAACAACACCGCGCTTAAATACGGCTTNCTTGGGCATAAGCTTACTTGATCAAGATAAGCTAGATGAAGCCGCCGAAATTTTAGAGCCGCTATTAGCGCAAAGTCCTAAAAATTTATTTTATATCGATACTCACACCGATTTACTAATAGCGCAAAAAAAAGCCGACGAAGCGGTAAAGTTTTTGGCTGAACTAAACAACTATCGCCCTAACAACCAAGTTATAACTTTAAACTATGCAAATGCGGCATTAGAGGCTAAGCAGTTTGAACTAGCTGAAAACATTTTAAAAAGCTTTTTACTTGAAAAACCCGACCACAACTTAGGCAAACAGCTATTAGCCGATGCCTATAAAAAACAAGACAAGCTTGCCGCTTATCACGAGGCCAATGCTGATGTGTTATCGCAATATGGCGCGTATATTAAAGCCGCAGACGAAATCCAAAAAGCGCTTAACTTCGTAGAACCCACAGAGCTGGTTAAACAGCAACGCTTAAAAGCCTTGCTTACTCAGTATCGCCGTTTACAAAAAGAGCTGGCAAGGCTTTAAGTCTGTCAGCGCTTGCCCTAAAATAGCGGCAAATTACATTTTGGAACTAATTGTATGTCAGTTACTATTTATCATAATCCACGTTGTTCTAAATCGCGTGAAACCCTCGCATTACTAGAGCAAAACAACGTAACACCAAGCGTAGTAGAGTATTTAAAAACACCGCTTAACCATGAGCAAATAAGCCAACTTTTAGAACAATTAGGCTTTAGCTCAGCCCGCCAGCTAATGCGCACAAAAGAAGATGCATACAAAGCGCTTAACCTAAAAGAAGAAACCAACGAGTCAGCGCTAATAAACGCCATGGTAGACAACCCTAAACTTATTGAACGCCCTATTGTACAAAACAACGGTAAAGCAGCCCTTGGCCGTCCGCCTGAAAACGTATTAAGCGTATTATAATGACGACTCGCATTGTTGTACTGTATCACTCAAGCCATGGCTCGGTTGAAGCTATGGCGCACGAAATAGCCGAATCTATAGAGCAACAGTGTGCCACAGCCGTATTGCGTACCTTTGTTGCTAAAAATCCGCACGATATAGTAATTACAAAAGATGATTTAATAAATTGCGACGGCCTTGCGTTTGGCACACCTACCCGATTTGGCATGATGGCATCGCAAGCAAAAACGTTTTGGGAAACCACCAGCGATCTATGGCTAAAAGGCCAGTTAATAGATAAACCAGCCTGTGTGTTTTCATCGTCAAGCAGTATGCATGGCGGCAATGAAGCCACCTTACTTAATTTATCATTACCGCTACTACACCACGGCATGATGTTATTAGGGGTACCTTACGAAGTACCAGAGTTACTAGCTACGCAAACCGGCGGCACACCTTACGGGGCAACACATGTAGCCGGCAGTAGTAATACGAATACTTTAAGTAAAGACGAAATTAAAATATGCCAAAGCGTTGGTAAACGCCTCACTCACATTGCGAGAAAACTTCAATGAATACCGCTGACACCCCTGCTAAAAAGCCAATTACTGTAAAATTTCAGCGCACCGCTATTTTTGGCTATGTGGGTTTATTACTTTTATTTCCTCTGTGGATGTACTTTGTACCTCCGCTAAATGGCAACGCAAGTGTTGTATCCTTGTTTGTGCCTATAATCCCTTTACTGTTGCCTTTAAGAGGCTTTATTAAAGACAACACTTACACTTACGCTTGGGCTAACTTTGTTGTTATGTTGTACTTTATACACGGCTTAACCATGTTATGGGCTGCACCTGATGAGCTAATATGGGTGTTATTAGAGCTAGTGTTTGCCTCTGCCATGTTTATTGGCTGCACGTATTACGCAAGGCACCGCGGGCAAGAGCAAGGCTTAAAAATACGTAAGCTTAAAGAAGAGCTCGCAGAGGAAAAAGCCGCTAACGAATACAATAAATAATACTAATTCGCAAAATTAAGTATTTAAGTTGAAAGTTGAAATAATACCAATCCGCATAAGTAAGTAATCTATTTTGAGGATGGAAAAATGTGTTGATAGCAAGGCAAAAAATTCGCTATTTAGTTGTTCTAAATGTGAGTTTTTTAACGCAGATAGCGACACGTTTAGCCCCGCAAAATGATTAGATATTATTGCGGATTGGTATAACAGCTTATACATACAAAAAACGCGCTTAACATAACAATGTAAGCGCGTTTTTTTAGGCTTTTAGTTTGCCATGGCGGCCGCTACACTAATTCGCTCAGTGCAGCCAGTGCAACTATACTGGCTAATCCAAGCTGAGCTATTAAGCTTAACAACGAAAAAACACGTAACACAAATAACCCCCACGGGTGCTTTATATGTGGATAGAGCGCACAGCGCTTTAAGCTCGCCGCAAAGAAAAAACACACCGATGCAATCAGTGTAAAAATTAAAGTCAACTCACTTTTTATAGCAATGCTTTCATCAAAAAAGAAATAGAGCTGCAATGGCAATAAAATAGTGACAATTGCGTGTAAGGCGTGCACCTTTTTAATGCGGTTAAACTGCCCTTCTGGCGAAAGCTCTTTTATACCAAAATCGCGCTCAAGGCATTTAACTAAATTGCTTGCTTTAATACTTACTGCTAACCGGTAACAGCTTAAGCCCTCGTTATTACGTGCTCTAAAGTCGTAACCTGCTTTTAGTAATAGCACCATAAGGGTTTCGTTTTTAGCTAACACTGCATAATGCAGTGCGGTATTGCCTAAGGTGTCTTGCGCTTTTTGATCCTGTTTAGCCAACAGTGTTTCTATCACATTTACATAGCCTTTTTCGGCTGCCCACATAAACGCTGTTTTATTGTTTTCATCAGCCAATGTACCAGTGGCACCTTGCTCTATAAAACGCATCGCCATGGTTTGCTTTGCGCTTTTTTGGCTTAAATGAGCAAGTAATGCTTTTTCAAGCAATACAATAGAATCAACATCCGGCGATACTTGCGTTAACAACGTAAAATAGTCTTTACCGTTTGCTACTTTTTGACTGGCAAGCTCTGTAAGTTCGTTTAAATCAGCGACCGATTCAGGTAAAAAAGCACTTAAACGCTCTCTAAAATCAACTTCTTGCCACAGTGCTAGCGTATCGTGTGCACTTAATTTGCTGCCACTATTTAGAGCATGTTCAATTAACGAAAAATAGCGTTTACTAAATAATAAGCTAAACAACGAAAGCGGCGTATCAAGTGCGTTCTGCGCCGCCACACTGGCGTATTTTTCTAAGCGCTGGCACAGCATTAGCGCCATTGACTCGCTGGTGTATTCGTTATCTAAATAATGATTTTTAACAGCAGCAATGTAAGCGTGCGCATCTTCGTCATATTCACTAATATGCTGAAAATAACACTCTTCAAAGGGTTCAAGCGGGGTTAACCATATCAAATAGTAAATGGGTGGTAGCACAGTGGTGCATACACCGTCATCTTCAATAGTAGAACGACATGCAGGCCAAGCTTCTAAAGCATCTAAAATAAAGGCACCGTTTTGTTCTACAAGTCCTTTAATAAGTAATGGGTATTCCTTTGGCCAAATCAGTACATTTTCCATTAAAACAGCACAACTCCAGTGTAGCTTGATGAGGCGTCAGTTATAGCAGTTTTTAGCTGACACCACGCTTAATCGACGTGGTGATATTCTATCACACCTTTTTTTTGCTGCGAGCTTAAAGTAGATGAATATTAAGAAAATATAAAAGCAGCCA
>NZ_AUTO01000110.1:0-4293 GCF_000498055.1 Pseudoalteromonas sp. TB51 | reverse complement strand
CACTTTAGTGCGGCTGCTTTTGTGGTTGGAGAGGGTCTTAATCAGGAAGTGAACTATTTATTTTTTAGTTCGGTAATTACTTGCTCTAAGCCTACATCAGAAATACGTTGAATGATCTCTTTTTGCTTAGCGCTTAAAAGCGAAATACCTTCGGCAACAATGTCGTAAACTTTCCATTGCTGGTCTTTACCTTGGCGCAGCTTAAAATGCAGATCAATCACGGGTGCATTTGGCTCAATAATTTGCGTTTTAACTGTAGCGTACTCAGAGTCGCTTTTAGCGGTATCTTGTTCAAATACTACTTGCTGGCCGGTGTATTTCATTAGCGCACCTGCGTAAGTACCTGTTAAATAATGCTCTACTGCATCAATAAAACGTACAGCTTGCTCGCGCTCAATGCCTTTTATATGCTTACCAAGCAATTTAAACGACACAAACTTAATATCTATGTTTGGCATTAAACGCGTCTCTACAATGCGCGCCATATCGGCTTTGCTTGCATCGCCTTGTGCATTTACTTTTGCAATATCGCTAAAAAGCGTATCGGCAACGCCCTCAAGCATATTTTGAGGCGACTGCGCCGTTTGCGCAAATAACGCGCTGCTAAAAAAGGCAGCAGCAATAAAAATAGTGTTAAAAAGTTTCATGAGCGTGACCATGTGTGTGATTAAGATGTGGCTAAATTACGCGATTTTAAGCCACAAAAACAGACACAAAAATGCACCTTATTAATGCCAAAACAGCACCAATTAAATAAACTATTTATTTTCAATTAGTTAAGCCTTCCCTGTTAACACCCCATAAACAAGCGGCATTTTGTCCTCATTGAAAATGTGAATGGCCCGCCCTTATCATTTATTTACTCATTCGACTCACACATCAATTTGGCAGTTATGAAAACGGTATATAAAACTTTCACACTTATTCTATTTTTAGTTATTTCTGTATGGGGTAACACGGCGTTTGCGCAGTCTAATCATGGTTACGCCGTAGATGTTCTCAAGGGCGAAGGCAACGTGAATGGCGTTAAGCTGGCTTATCAATATCATGCCCCTAGCTTACAAAACTTAGTGGGCGATGCGCGCTTTTATTTTGAAACCAGCGTTAATATGTGGGAATACCGCCATGGTGACAACTCGCAATCTAATCTTGTTTTGGCTATGTCGCCCGTACTGCAGTTTCCTGCTTTTAGTTTTCATAATACCCCGTTTTATATTGAAGCAGGTATTGGCGTATCGCTTATTGATGAAACTAAATTTGCAGGCAAAAATATCAGTACCCACTACCAATTTGAAGACCGTATCGGCCTAGTTGCAGACTTTGGCCACACTAACGTAGCGCTTCGGGTTATTCATTACTCAAACGCTGGATTTAAAGAGCCTAACCCAGGTTTAAACTTTTTAACTCTTTCAGTGGCAAGGCGTTTTTAATCTTCATTCGTATTTAGTATCAATTTGCCACTTAAAAGGGTTAAGTATTAGGTTAAATTGAAATAACTAGCCACAAAAAAGCCCTGATAAATCAGGGCTTTTTATAAAAATACACGACTAGCCAACTAACCAATGCGCCATTAAGGCAATAACCGGCAGCGTAATAAGTGTACGTAAAATAAATATAACGAACAGCTCAACAATGTTTACCGGTATTTTACTGCCCAGTAAAAGTGCGCCAACCTCAGACATGTAAATTAGCTGAGTTACGCTCATTGCGGCAATAATAAAGCGAGTTACATCACTTTCAATGGTGCCCGCAGCTAAAATTGACGGAATAAACATATCGGCAAATCCCACCATAATAGTTTGTGCCGCGGCCTGTGCTTCGGGTACTTGTAACCACTCTAAAAATGGCACAAACGGCATACCTAAATATTGAAATACCGGCGTGTGCTCAGCAATAATAAGTGCAAATGTTCCTACGGCCATTACAACAGGCAGTACACCAAACACCATATCAAGCGCATTATGTACACCCTCTTTTAAGGTACCTTTAAAGCCCGACGAGTTATTGGCTTTTGCTAATGCTACATCAAGTGAGTGCCCTACTAAGCTTTTACCCGTTGGGATAGCCTCAGCATCGCGATTTGGCTCACTACCATCAATAAGTAAATCTTTTTTAAAGCGAAGTGGCGGTAAGCGCGGCACAATAATAGCGGCAACCACACCGGCTAAACATACGGTGGCATAAAATGGGGCAAATAAGTGCTCTAATTTCACTTGGCCTAAAACCACCAAGCTAAAGGTAATAGAAACCGCCGAAAACGTAGTACCAATAATAGCGGCTTCGCGCTGCGTGTAGTGCTTTTGGTCGTACTGCCTTGCGGTCATTAAAATACCAACACTGCCATCACCTAACCACGACGCAGTACAGTCAACTGCACTTCGCCCAGGTACGCCAAATACAGGGCGCATTACCTTGGTTAGCATGGTGCCTGCAAGCTCTAATAACCCAAAGTTAATTAGTAAAGGCAGTAATAAACCGGCCAGTATAAATACCGAGAACAAAACAGGTAATAAGTCGTTTAATACCAAAGCGCCTGTGTTTGCAGAGGTGATTGCCTCACTACCTAACCCTAAATGGGTCATTAGCACAAACGCCATACCGAATAAACGCACCACTAACCACACTACACTTACATCAAATAAATGCTTTAACAGGGGTGATTGGCAAATAGCGGCGGGTTTAAATACTTTGGTGATCACCGACATAACGCCAGTAATACAAATAATAAGGGTAATAATTGCTTGCGCAGAGCCAGACATCAACGCTTGCACGCCTTTAGCCATTAACGCAATAGGAATGGTCATCCCGTCTGCGGTAGGAATGGGTGTCATAAATAAAAACACACCAATTAACGACGGTACTAAAAAAGTAAACCAAGTGCGCCACGTATAGTGCCCGCGAGGAGGTAACTGAGACATATTTTTTAATCCATAAAAACTACAAAAAGAGCAAAGCGCTCTTTTTGTAGTAAAAACTTATTATTAATTATTATATTTTGATGCCGCGCTGAATAAGTGCTGCTTCTAACGCTTGTTGTAAACCATTCATGGTGCCAGGTTCGAGTGTTTCGCCTTTGTCATCCATCCAGGTTAAGCTTGTACCGCCTTCTTTAGTTTTGCTCACTAAAATTTGGTATTGGCCTTCTTCAATAGGAAGCTGCGCAACTTCGTCGCCCCAAATAGAATCCCATACACTGCTTTCTGGCTTGTTGTAGTCGGCAGTTATTAAGCCGGTATCGGTTTTAATCTCAACAATGGTAAACGATAGGCGCTCTAAAAAGCCCGAGAAGCGGTCGAATACTGCATCGTATGATTGCTCAGTAACAAGTGCAGCATTGCCTTTGTTATCAAAGCCCATTTCTAAAGAAATAATACCTTGGCGCTTACGGTTTTCTACTTCTAACTGACGGTAGCGATAATCAAATTCAGCCACAACTTGGTTAAGCGCGCGTACTTCTAATTGCTGCTTAAGTAAATCAGTTAACGTGTCATCACCTTTAAAGTCAATAAGTTCAGCGCGTAACGAAGCAGTACGCTGATGCGATTTTTCTTCAATTGTAAATCTAAAGCGCTCTTGGTTTTCGCTTACCTCATCGCCCCACAACCAGCTCTCTTCAGCTTTAATTATTGAGTACCAGTCAGTTTCGATAATACCAAGTAGCTTATCTTCTTTTGTGGTTGTTGCATTATTTTCGGCAATAACCGCTTTAATTGAGTCCCAAACAAATTCATCTAAATCAACAATGCCATCGTTTTTATCAAAGTAAATACGCGCTTGTTTATCGCCCTCTTCTACCCAGCTACCTTTAGCAACAGTTAAAACCTGTGCTGGTGGACGATAGTTTGTTGCCTCAGGGTTGTTATCGTATTGGCCCACATCCATTTTATAAACCGGATCTTGCGCTGGTTGAGATAACGATGGCGGGGTTTTAACACCTTCATGCGTACGATAATTGCGTTCGTTGTGCGCTTCATTAATAAAAACATTACACCCTGATAAACTTACCAATACACTCACTGCAAGTGCTTTTGGGATCCAATACTGCACAGATATTTCTCCTTAGCATACCCTTTAATTGTTTTACACGTATATGAGTGGGTAATACCGAATTTGGTTCAGTGTAAAATCAACATTAACTTTACATTTATTATTTGGCTGTCTAATTGCAATAAAGTTCACACCTAAGTGTTATAAAATCAATCACAACAAAAAGACAAATTTTAGCTATGGTACTTTCCTGTGCCAGTAAAAACAAGGAACACAACGCTTTAAAGCGCCTTTAATTCACGGCTA
>NZ_AUTO01000109.1:0-46898 GCF_000498055.1 Pseudoalteromonas sp. TB51 | reverse complement strand
GAGCCTATAATTTGCAAGCGCGACATACCCGCAGCTTGCATTACCACCAGCTCACTGTTTGAAGCCAATGCACCTAAGCCTGTTAAGCCACCAATAAGCGCGGCCATCGGGAAGAATATAACTAAATCGCCCGGCATACTGTAAAAGGTGTAAAGCGTTGCGGTCATTAAATCGTAACTGCCACGACCAACCGACTTTAGCTGATCAATAAACTTAATTAATGTACTAATCCCTACTAGCACCAACAAAGCAAATCCGGTGGTTTGTAAAATGCTGCGGCCTAAGTACCAATCGAGTGTTTTCATCATGCGCTTAACTCCCGTTTTGTTACAACGGCTTTAAGCCAGGCGCCCAATGGGCGACCTTTTATAATTAATAAACTACCTATAAATAAAGCGCTTAAGTGAATCCACCACAAACCAATTGAAGGCGGTATTTTGCCATCTTCTACGGCAAATTTTGCAGCATTGAGTAAGATAAAATAACCTAAGTACAAGCTAATGGCTGGCACTAATTTAGCAAACTTACCTTGGCGCGGATTAACCACACTTAGCGGTACTGCTATTAACGTTAGTAACGGAATAGAAAGCGGTATTGCAATACGCCACTGCCACTGGGCTATAGATTCAGAGGTATTGAGTGGCAATAGTTGATTAGTAGGTATTGCTTCTAATTTACGGCGCTGATGCTCTATTTCTTGCTCGCGTATTTGTACGCTGTAGCCATCAAACTGCGTTAAATTAAGGGCCGGTGTTTTGCCATCGGTTTCGTAGCGTTTGCCATCGGTTAGCACTAATTGTTGCTCGCCATTTATTGCCTCTACCACCACGCCTTGTTCGGCATACACTAAACGTGCAAGGTCATCTTTTTCGGTATCGGGCAGCTGCGCTACAAATACTTTGTTTAGCTCTTTACCACCGTTTTCAATGTTATGAATAAACACTACGGCTTTTTCATTACCGGTTTGTTGAAACCGCCCAGCCCTTAACGCAGATAAACCCGCATCGGCTTTGGCTTGCTCTTTTAATTGGTACTCTTGCTCACTCGCCCACGGCGCAAGGTACATGGTGAGAGAGGCGGCTAATATAGCCAAACCCACACTCGAAATTAAAGTAACGCGTACCACATACCACTCACTCACCCCACAGGCTTTAAGAACGGTCATTTCGCTGTCGGCGTAAATGCGGCTGTAGGCTAAAATAATCCCCAAAAATATACTCAATGGCAGGATCAGCGAAGCTAATTGCGGCAGTTTAAGCGCAATCATCGATAATACTAACTTGGCAGGAATGCTCCCTTCAGAAGCATCTCCTAAAATAACCACAAACTTTTGTGACACAAAAATGGTCATTAAAGTTAAAAATACGGCGACCTGCGATTTTAAAACCTCAGCGGTCAAATAACGAAAAATAAGCAATGCTCGCCCCTGTTAAACATAGAATTTCACTACAATAGTGATAATTTGATAATAAAGTAGCTATTTTACCCAGTTTTATCTGGTAAATAAGTCGTTATTATAAGCTAACAAAATTAATTATCCTACCTAAGTGCACGATATATTGTTGCATTAGTAGCCCTTAAACATATAAAGTTCAATTACACAGTAAGAGTCAGAAAAAATCAGCTAAAATTAAGATTATCCCTACATAAGTTACGTAGCGAAGACTAGATTTTATTTTTTTAGCCCCAATTAATAACGTATATGACTCACAACCAGGAGTAACAATGGAATTTAACGTAAAAAGTGGTAGCCCAGAAAAACAACGCAGCGCGTGTATTGTCGTTGGCGTTTACGAACCACGTAGGTTATCCCCCATTGGTGAACAACTCGATAAAATCAGCGATGGTTATATCTCAAATTTACTACGCCGTGGCGACCTAGAAGGTAAGCCGGGGCAAGTTTTATTATTGCATCATGTACCTAACGTTTTAAGCGAGCGCGTATTGCTTGTTGGCTGTGGTAAAGAGCGCGAGCTTGATGATAAGCAATATAAGCAAATAATTTCTAAAACAATTAATACCTTAAACGAAACCGGCTCAATGGAAGCGGTGTGCTTTTTAACAGAGCAACACGTTAAAGGTCGTGATACCTACTGGAAGGTTCGCCAAGCGGTAGAAACAACACAAGATTGCCTATACACATTTAACCAGCTAAAAAGCAAAAAAGTAGACCCTCGTCGTCCACTTCGTAAAATTGTGTTTAACGTACCAACGCGTCGCGAGCTGACCATTGGTGAAAGCGCTATTGAGCATGGTTTAGCCATTGCCGCAGGTAGTAAGCTATGTAAAGACGTAGCCAACATGCCACCTAATATTTGTAACCCTGCTTATTTAGGCGAACAAGCGCAAGAGCTGGCTAGTAATTTTGACAACATCACCGTTGATATTATTGGCGAAGAAAAGATGGCCGAACTAGGTATGAACTCGTACTTAGCAGTTGGTCGCGGCAGTGATAACGAATCGGTTATGTCGGTTATTAACTACAAAGGTGCAAGCGATGAGCAAGCGCCTATTGTGCTAGTAGGTAAAGGCTTAACGTTTGACTCAGGCGGTATTTCAATTAAGCCTGGCGAAGCCATGGATGAAATGAAATACGACATGGGCGGCGCAGCCGGTGTAATTGGCGCTATGCGCGCACTGGCACAAATGCAGCTACCAATTAACGTAATTGGTGTTTTAGCCGGCTGTGAAAACATGCCAAGCTCTAACGCGTATCGCCCTGGTGATATTTTAACAACAATGTCGGGGCAAACCGTTGAAGTGCTTAATACTGATGCCGAAGGCCGATTAGTATTATGTGACGCGTTAACTTACGTTGAGCGTTTTGACCCAGATACAGTAATTGACGTAGCAACACTAACAGGCGCATGTATTGTTGCCCTTGGTGCACATGCAACAGGTTTACTGTCAAACCACAACCCACTTGCGCATGATTTATTAAAAGCGTCTGAGCAAAGTGGCGACCGTGCATGGCAGTTACCGCTGTGGGATGACTATCAAGATCAACTCGATAGCCCATTTGCCGATTTTACAAACTTAGGTGGGCGCTCTGCTGGTACTATTACCGCAGCGTGTTTCTTATCTAAGTTTACTAAAAAGTATAACTGGGCTCACTTAGACGTAGCCGGTACCGCGTGGCGCAGTGGCGCTAAAAAAGGCGCAACAGGTCGCCCTGTTCCTATGCTTACTCAGTATTTATTAAACCGAGCGGGTGTAAGCGAAGCTACGCACGACTAATAACCTAATTAACCTGAGCCTTATTTAGAAAAGCCACTCAGCAGGTATTTTTAGCGCTAACAGCGTTAAATTTATTTGCCATAGGGCAAAAATATTTTAACCAGAGCTTAGGTTATTTAACTTGTATTAAGGCGCCATTTGGCGCCTTTTTTATTGCTGTAATTATCTGTGTATTAATTGAAGCAAACCCCGTTATATGGCAAAATCGGCCTCTTAATTTATGTGTATCAACTATGTGCACATTCAATGTCATGGGAAACCCCGATACAATGAACATGAATGCTCAATTTTTCGTTCTAAAGCAACAAGATGAATCTAAAGCGCAGGCTGATGATCATTTTGCTTTAGCAGCTCAAATTGCCGCAGAGCAGTATCGATTAGGGCATCGTGTATTTATTTTTGTAGATAACGAACACACCGCCTATGTCATTGACGAAACCATTTGGGCATTTGATCCCGACAGTTTTGTGCCGCATAACCTGCAAGGCGAAGGCCCTAAAGCCGGCGCACCAGTAGAAATAGGCACCACGCCTCCTGTTGGCAAACGTAACGTTTTAATTAACTTAGCTAATAACCTGCCTGATTTTATTAGGCGTTTTAGCCAAGTTTTTGATTTTGTACCAGTAGAGTCTGTAGCTAAACAAGCCGCTCGTGAGCGCTTTAAAAAGCTGCGCCAACTTGGTGCCAATATCAGCACGCAAGAGATTAATAGCTAGCCGTTTAGGATAAAGCTAACCAACTAATTTAAGTACTTATTTAAGGTTCTGTGTAATGGATAAAACCTACAATCCGCAAGATATTGAACAGTCGCTATACCAAGACTGGGAACAAAAAGGCTACTTTAAGCCATCTGGCCAAGGCGTACCGTATTCGATCATGATCCCGCCGCCAAATGTCACCGGTAGCTTGCACATGGGCCACGCCTTCCAAGATACAATAATGGATACCCTTACGCGTTTTAAGCGTATGCAAGGTAACAACACATTATGGCAAGTAGGTACTGACCACGCGGGTATTGCAACGCAAATGTTGGTTGAGCGTAAACTACACGCTGAAGAAGGTAAAACACGTCACGATTTAGGCCGCGAAGATTTTATTAATAAAATTTGGGAATGGAAAAACGAATCTGGCGGTACTATCACTAAGCAGCTTCGTCGTCTTGGCGCATCGGTTGATTGGGACCGTGAACGCTTTACGATGGACGATGGCTTATCTGAAGCGGTTAAAGAAGTCTTTGTACGCCTTCACAAAGAAAACCTAATTTACCGCGGTAAGCGCCTAGTAAACTGGGATCCAAAATTACACACAGCTATTTCAGACCTTGAAGTTGAAAACAAAGACAAACAAGGCCACATGTGGAATTTGCGCTACCCACTTGCTGATGGCGTTAAAACACAAGACGGCAAAGACTACATTATCGTAGCAACAACACGTCCAGAAACCATGCTAGGTGACTCAGGTGTGGCGGTTAATCCAGATGACGAACGCTACACAGATTTAATTGGTAAAGAGATTTTACTGCCTATCGTAAATCGTCGTATCACAATTGTTGCAGATGAACACGCTGATAAAGACAAAGGCACGGGTTGTGTAAAAATCACCCCTGCACACGACTTTAACGATAACGAAGTTGGCAAGCGTCATAAAATGCCAATGATCAATATTTTCGATAAAAACGCTGCTATTCTAAGCCAAGGTGAAACATACACCTTTGACGGTAAAGAACTTGAGTTTGATGCGCCAATTCCTGAGCGCTTACACGGCCTAGACCGTTTTGCTGCGCGTAAAGCGATTATCGCAGAATTTGAAGAACTTGGTTTACTTGAAAAAATCGAAGACCATGCGTTAACTGTACCTTACGGCGACCGCTCTGGTGTGATCATTGAGCCACTCCTTACCGACCAATGGTATGTACGTGTTGCGCCACTTGCAGAACCTGCAAAAGATGCCGTTAAAAATGGCGACATTCAGTTTGTGCCTAAACAGTACGAGAACATGTACTTCTCGTGGATGAACGACGTACAAGATTGGTGTATTTCACGCCAGCTTTGGTGGGGTCACCGTATTCCAGCTTGGTACGACAGCGAAGGCAACGTTTACGTTGGCCGCGATGAAGCTGAGGTACGCCGCGACAACAACATTGCCGATGATGTTACGCTAAGCCAAGACGAAGACGTACTTGATACCTGGTTCTCATCTGCGCTGTGGACGTTCTCAACGCAAGGTTGGCCAGAGAACACGGATGATTTAAAAACCTTCCACCCATCTGACGTGTTAGTAACGGGTTTTGATATTATTTTCTTCTGGGTTGCGCGTATGATAATGATGACGCTGCACTTTATAAAAGATGAAAATGGTAAGCCACAAGTGCCGTTTAAAACAGTGTATGTTACCGGCCTAATACGTGATGACAACGGCGATAAAATGTCTAAGTCAAAAGGTAACGTACTTGACCCACTAGATATGATTGACGGCATCGAGCTTGAAGATTTAGTACAAAAGCGTACTGGCAACATGATGCAGCCTAAACTTGCCGCTAAAATCGAAAAAGACACGCGCAAAGTATTTGCAAATGGTATTGAGGCACACGGTACCGATGCGCTTCGCTTTACCCTTGCAGCAATGGCATCAACCGGCCGTGATATCAACTGGGATATGAACCGCCTAGAAGGTTACCGTAACTTCTGTAATAAACTATGGAACGCAAGNACACAGAAGAGCAAGATTGTGGCTTCAACGATGCACAAAAAGAGTTCTCGTTAGCCGATCGTTGGATATTAGGTCAATTTGAAGCAACGGTTAAAACCTACACTGAGCACCTTGATAACTACCGCTTTGATTTAGCCGCTAACACGCTTTACGAATTCACTTGGAACCAGTTCTGTGATTGGTACTTAGAGCTGACTAAGCCGGTATTATTTAAAGGCAATGAAGCACAGCAACGTGGTACACGTAATACACTCATTACGGTACTAGAAAGCCTACTGCGCTTAATGCACCCAATGATGCCATACATTACCGAAACTATTTGGCAGCGCGTTGCACCACTTGCAGGGCTTGAAACTAAAGGTACCAGCATCATGGTACAGGGCTTCCCTGTTTATAATGAAGCAAACGTTGATGCCCAAGCTATGGACGACTTAGAGTGGGTTAAACAGTTTATTTTAGCAATTCGTGTTATTCGTGGTGAGATGGACATTAGCCCAAGTAAGCCACTTAACGTGTTACTAGCTAACGCATCAAGCGATGATGTGCGCCGTATTAACGAGAACGAGTCATTTATTGCCTCGCTTGCTAAACTTGAATCGTTCACCCTGCTTGAAAACAAAGACGATGCACCAGCGTGTGCAACATCCTATGTTGGCAACCTTGAAATTATGATCCCCATGGCGGGCTTAATTGATGTTGAAGCAGAGCTTGCACGTATTAACAAGCAACTCGAAAAAGCAGAAAAAGGCCTAGCCCAAGTGCAAAACAAGCTGGCTAACGAAAAGTTTGTAAATAACGCACCAGAAGCCGTACTTGCAAAAGAAAATGCTAAATTAGCTGAATTCACTGATGCTAAAACCAAGCTACTTGAGCAAAAAACTAAAATAGAAAGCTTATAATTTTAGTTGCCTGCTAAAGCAATTTAGCAGGCATTAAAAAAGCCGCTCACTGTTAAAGTGAGCGGCTTTTTTGTGCCCTGCGATTAACCACAAGGCACAGCTACATTAAAACTTGTAGTTGTACTGAGCGCCAACAAGTACAGCGTGACCTTTAGACTCGAAGCCCCACTCACTGCCTGACTCATCAGCTTCAGTAAATGTTTGTGTTTTACCACGAATAATACTTACACCTAAATCAACATTTGATTGCGTGTCGATAGTGTAGTTACCACCAAACGAGAACCAAAAACGGTCTGTATCAGGGATAGAGATAGATAGGTGAGTTTGCGATACTGGCGACTCATCAAACGCTACACCTGCACGAAGTAATAAGTCTTCGTTGTATTGGTAATCTGTACCGATAGAGTAACGAAACGCATCGTCAAACTGCTCTTGTTTTTCAAAAGCAACAAACTTATCGCCTGTTGGTGCAGTTACTTGCGCTTCTAGTGACTCAAAGCTGCTCCAACCTGTCCATAATACGCTGTAGTGTAAGCCAAGTTTTTCATCTAACTGGTGAGAACCAGAAAACTCAGCAATAGCTGGTAACGTTAGCTCTACAGAACCCGGTAGTTGTGCACCACCAGTGCCGCCTACAGCCACTGGTAAGTCATTTGAGAAATCACCTTCAAATGTGATGTCTGTTTCGCTGCGGTAGTTAAAACCAAAACGGCTATTTTCGTCTAGTTGGTACATTAAACCAACGTTTAAACCTAGGCCAGTGTCGTCACCTTGAAGGTTTACTGCATCAGCACCAAAATCAAAGCCACTTGTATTAGCGCCTACTTTACGGATTACGGTTGCATCTGCATAAATGTAGTTTAAGCCAATACCAAAGCTAAATTGCTCAGTTACTTTATAAGCAACGCTTGCATTAAGGTTAACGGTGAAAATTTCTGTCTCGCCTGCAATTTGGCCCGCTACGTAGTCATCGTTAAACTCTGTAGATAAACCAAAGTTAGAAAACGCGCCAAAACCTAGTGATACTTTATCGTTATACGGCATAGTAAAGTAAGCGGCAGGTACCACTGCGCTTGGTGCTATGCTGTCATCATCTAGGGCACTTGGATCAATACCGTTATTGGTTTGCGTCCCTTCTAAGCTCACATCTGGAATTACACCAATAGCAGCAACACTAAGTTGCTTATCTTTAAATAAAGTCATTAATGCAGGGTTGCGAGCAACAACAGACGCATCATCTGCGATAGATGCTTCACCTGCGTATGCACGGCCTAAACCTGACGCGTTTTGCTCTGCTAATTGAAACGCGGCTGCAAAACTATCAGCCGAAACAAATGCAAGCGAAGCTGCAATAAGAGTTTTAGAAAATTTCATTGTTGTGTCCTTAACCAAACAAGCGTTTGGGTATCTATGTGTTGTTATTAGGATTTTAAACTTGGCTACACTACCTTAATTTTTTATAAAAAACTGTAACAAAGCGACAAAAAACACCAAAAAACACGTTTTTTAACTACATTTTAACAACTATTTAAAACTCATCGGAGCAGAAATGTGTTATTAGAGCTTATACTCTAATTGTAATTAATTATCATTTAGATTGACTTGTAATTCCCTGCATTTTAAACTCATTACAAAATCACAAAGGAAGCAAATAGGTGATCATTTTACTTATTATTGCAGGGCTCATTTTTTGTGGCGCCAGTGTGTTTTGTTTTTATAAAGCAAACTATTGTGCCTGCACACAAGCCGGCCAATGCGATAACCCCGTAAACCATTACTGGTTAGGGGCCATGCTAAATGCATTAGTGTCGTTAGCTTTTTGCTGTATTGCACTGCATGTACAGCAAGGAACATTATTATGGCTAACGTTAATGGCGAGTTGTTTTTTAGGCGCTTATATTTCTGCTAAACGCGAAAAACTTAAGCGCTGTAAAAAAGCTAATTCAACAAGTGCTCTTTTAACAAACGAGCCAAATTAATTTGATAGTCGAGTGGCTTGATACTCGACACTATTTTAATACTTTGATCAGGCTCATTTAAGTCTAAGTCTTTAGGGGTGACGTGGTGCCCGTGTTTAGCATTATAAAATAGCTTAACTTTAGGCTTGATGGGATTTGATTTATTGCCCTCGAGCACGAGAGCTAATCGCTCATTAGTTAATTTAACAATAGTGCCTACTGGGTGCACACCTAAACATTTAATAAAGTGCTGTACTAGCTCTGCATCAAATAGCTCTTTGTTAGCCAACAAATAACGCAGCGCATTAATGGGTTCATCCCCTTCTTGGTGGGGCCTATCGGCTGTTAGCGCATCGTACACATCAACAATCGCCATTATGCGCGCTGGGCGACTAAGCTTCTCAGCTGTAATACCACGCGGATAGCCTGAGCCATCTAATCGCTCATGGTGGTTAACTATCATGTCGAGTATTAGGGGGGTAATGCCTTTTTCACCTTTAACCAAGCCTAAACCTTGAGCCACATGGCGTTTAATAATATCCATTTCGCTGCTAGTGAGTTTACTTGGCCTAGAAATAATCCCCTGCGGGAGTTTAGCTTGCCCTAAGTCGTGAAGTAACGCGCCCATAGCAAGCTGCTGCACGGCTTCTTCTTTGTATCCTAAATATTTAGCAAACACGGCGGTGAAAATAGCGCAGTTAATCATGTGGCGCCAATTGTAGCTATGTTTGTCTTTTATGCGGGTTAAAATGGTCATTGCACTGGTATTTCTAAATACCGAGCTGACAATATCGTTAGCCATTTCATCAATCACCTTTAAATTAACCGACAACCCTGTGGTTACATCACCATACAAAGCTTGCAGCTTGCGATTATGCTGCTCAAAGTTGATGCTAGCTTTGGCAAATTCTTGCTCAAGGGTAATCGCAGGTTTTACCGCGGGTGGTTTTGTTTTACTGCTTGAAGTGGTGCTCTTTTGTGGGGGCGCACTCTTAGGTTTGTACTTATCGGGTATGGCGGCATCGCCTTTGGTAAAGTCGATAAGCAGCTCTAAAACGCCTTCGGTTACTAAGCGTTTTATAATTGCCTGGTTTCGCACTAAGCCACTGGTTTTTATTTTTATACTGTTGAGCCCTTCATGCTGTTTGGTAACACTGTCAACAAACATACCTGGGGTGAGCTCTGAAATGGGTAACGCGATGAGCATGGCAGAAGCGTTTTCTACAATTAAATATGCCTACTAAATAGCATTGTTTAACCCTAAAAGTCTACTTTTTGAGTTGAGGGCAATACCATATAACTATAAAGGACTACTAAAATAAAGGTAGACGTAAACAAGGAAAACAATAAAAAGCAAATGGCGCTCTTGCTAGGAATCGAACCTAGAACTTAGCCTCCGGAGGGCCACGTGATATCCATTTCACCACAAGAGCACATTTGTTGCTAAAACACTAACTCGCGATATCAATGCTTTAGCACTGGCAATAATAAAGAGATCTTTAAATAAATACCAGCATCATTGAGTTATATGCCTATAAATCAAACTGTTTTTGATAAAACACTTCACAACTTGCCAAAAACAAGCTATTTATTGGTATTCGATAAAAAAATAGTAACCGTTTGGCAACATGTTCTGAATGCTTACGGATTATATAGAGGATGTAATTATGAGTTTAATGTCGACTGAGCAAGTGGCTGAGTTTTTAGGTGTAAAAGCCGAGCGGGTAAAACGCCTTGCTCGTGAGAGCTTGCTTATTGCCAAGTCTGAAGATGAAAACGGTGAGCCCCAATTTGATGCTGACGAAGTAGCAAAGTACAAAGAGCTTGCCGCGCGTTTTGGCGGGCTTTAATCTTTTATCTCGTTTAATAACTTATTTAGCTGCGCGCGTAATGTGCTTGCCTTATTATTTATGTCGCGCTGCTCATACCACCCTATACACAACACCAAAAACACCACTTTAAAGTAACGTAGCTTGTCATAAGCGCAATAAAACTCACTGGGTATTGCTTGCTGGGCGCTATATTGCTCAAGCAAAGTGTGCTCTGCGTGCCCATTTAGCTCTAAGCTAACCGCAAGTGCCGCTAAATCAAAATACACGTCGTTTGTTTGCGCATATTCAAAGTCAATTAAATACATGCCTCTTGAATTTACTATTAGGTTATCTTTAACTAAATCGTTATGACAAAAGCCACTGCTGTAGGGCATATCACTAATGGCGCTTAGCGTATCTTCAATTAAGCGGCTGTGCTGTTGATATATGTTGCTATTAGCGTAATACACAAGCTCTTTTGCAATGTCCATTGGCTGTGTAGCTAGAGGGTAACTATGAACGCGTGCCAACTTTTCAACTAGGTCAATACTGTAATTATTAGTAGCGATATCACCACAAATATAGCGAAATGCAGCTCGCCTGTTAGCCTTATCGAGCCAAATGGGTTTAGGGCAAACGTTATGTTGGCTAAGTGCAGTTTGGGCTTGTAGCCCTATTTTAGGCCAATGCGATTTGTAGCATTTTAATAAGTAGTTTTGCTGTGCAGTTTTTATTAGGTAATTGTCGTTACTTAAACCATTCACTAATTTAGTGGTTTGTAGCACGTGCTCAGGTGCCACAAACTCACTACATAACGCGGCAATATTTGGATTACGGTGCATGCGTTATAATTGCGCTAATGGCTTAGCTTGGCTTTGCTCGTACTCTTCGTACCAGGTTTTAAATCCCCACGCGGCCATAATAGTGTAAAAAATAAATAGCGCGAGCGTTGGGTAATAGCCTTTTTCGTAATACAAATACATAGAGGCCGCATCAATAACAATCCAATACAGCCAGTTTTCGAGTACTTTTTTAGCAACTAAATACGTGGTTACCACCGCAAAACAGGTTGTAAAGCTATCTAGGTAGGCAAAATCGGCGTGGGTGTAGTTTTGCATTACATAGCCAATAATAATGGCCGCTAAGCTCGTAGCGCCTATAAGAATGGCGTGGCGTTGTGTAGACCATGAGGTAATACTAATATTATCTGCTTTGCCTTTGCGCCATACCATCCAGCCAAATACAGCCATGTACATGTAATAAAAATTGAGTAGCGACTCCATAAGCAGCGCGCCATTCCAGTACATTATGGTATAAATAAGCGTGCTAAAAAAAGCGGCAGGCCAGCACCATAGGCTTTCTTTTATTGCCAGTAATAAATAAGCAATAGACAACCCTACCGCAATATATTCCCAATGCGACATTGCTGTAAAACCACTTAAGGTTTGTGTTAAAAAATCCATGTGTGCGGTTACCGTTTTTAATACACGTTAAATAAAGGCGATTACTCTGGAGATAAATCGCCAGATAAAAACTTACAAACAAAAATAGCCTTACCAAACTCTTCGTACGAGCGTTTAATTTCAGTGTTTAGCACTTGCATTACTAAATCGTAATCGCCAAAAATTTGCGTAGAAAGCGTATTGGTGATCACTTTTAAGTTGTCGTATTCGTTTAAACGGTCAATAAAGCCCTTAATAAACGGGATGTAATCTTGATGAAGTGGGTATTTACTGATCTCTACTGATAATTTCATTTTAAACTCTACTTTTAATTATTTGATTTCAACAAATCGTTCAATGCCAGTTCAATACAGTGTAAAATTACACTCACACTCAATTAGCTGAGCTTATTATGGCACGCAGAATAACCTATACATTTAAAAACCAACCGCGCGAAATTAACTTCGCAAAAGACAAATACCACGACATGTATCAAGCTATTGCCGCTGCCGAAGGTATTGATTTAACTAACTACTTAAACATGGTACGCCAAATAGAAATGACCTCAAAAGGCTCTTCGGCTGTACGTAACTTTCGTGACCAAGAATTTGCCCGTATGGGCTTTAGTGATATTTACTTTATTAAAGAATAAATATCACTTATTAACTATCGCTGGTACTCGTAACTTACGCGCGGTGTAATATTACACAGTAATTCGTAAGGGATAGTATCAGCGCAGTGGGCTATTTCTTCAACCGGAAGCTCCGGCCCCCACATTGTAACGCTGTCGCCTACTTTAACATTGTGCTCGTTTTCGCCTATATCAATGCTTATCATATCCATAGACACACTGCCTACAATACCGTAACGCTGCCCTGCAATCATAACCGGTGTGCCTTCTTTGGCATGACGCGGATAGCCATCGCCATAACCCATAGCCACTACGGCTAATTGGGTTGGTTTATCACTTTGCCAACGGCCTCCGTACCCTACACGCGCGTGTGCGGCAACATCACGCACTGCAATCACCTTTGTGGTTAAACGCATGACCGGCTTTAAATTGTGTTCTTGCCCTGTGCAGTTTGCCATTGGCGACACCCCATAAAGCATAAGTCCTGGGCGTATCCAATCACCGTGTCCTGCTGGCCAAGCTATAATACCGGCCGAGTTTGATAAACAATGTGCTTGGTCTATGCCCTTTACAAGCGTATCAAATAAGCTAATTTGCTGTGCCGTTTTAGTATTGTGCGTATCATCGGCACACGAAAAATGGGTCATCAAATTAATGGTGCTTTTAGCATTGGGTGTGCGCTGCAAGCGGCTATAAAATGCGTCAAACCGCTCCGGTGCTATACCTAATCGGTGCATGCCGGTGTTTATTTTTAGCCAGCAAGTAATTGGCGCATCTAAGGTGGCATTTTCTATTGCTGCAAGCTGGTTTTCGTCGTGCACAATAGTTTGAAAATTATTAGCCAATAAAATAGGTAAGTCGGCTTTATTAAAAAAACCTTCAAGCAGTACTATTGGCTTTGTTAAACCACCGGCGCGCAGTGCGAGGGCTTCATCAATTCGGGCAACAGCAAAAGCATCAGCACTATTTAAGTGCTGGGCAATTTTTACTAAACCATGCCCATACGCATTGGCTTTTAATACCGCCATTATTTTGCTATTTGGCGCAAAACGTTTTACCTGCGATAAGTTATGCGCAAGGGCGGTTAGGTTAATTTCGGCAGTGGCTAGGCGCATTAGTATTCATCATCAACTGCTGGCCCCGCGTAATTATCAAAGCGAGAAAATTGCCCTTGGAAGGTTAAGCGCACTTTACCAATTGGGCCGTTACGCTGTTTACCTATGATAATTTCGGCGATGCCTTTTTCAGTGCTGTCTTCGTTGTATACCTCATCACGGTATATAAACATGATTAAATCGGCATCTTGCTCTATTGAACCTGATTCACGTAAATCTGAGTTAATTGGGCGTTTATCAGCACGTTGCTCTAGCGTACGGTTTAGCTGCGAAAGCGCAATAACCGGGCACTGTAACTCTTTAGCGAGCGCTTTTAATGAACGCGATATTTCGGCAATCTCTAAAGTACGATTATCTGATAAACTAGGTACGCGCATTAACTGAAGGTAATCGACCATGATCATACTAATACCACCGTGGTCGCGCGCTATACGTCTTGCACGTGAACGCACATCGGTAGGTGTAAGCCCCGATGCATCATCAACATACATTTTGCCTTTTTCCATCAACAGCCCCATGGTTGATGAAAGTCGCGCCCAATCGTCATCATCTAGCTGGCCAGTACGTACCTTAGTTTGGTTAATACGACCAAGTGATGCCAACATCCTCATCATAATTTGTTCAGAGGGCATCTCTAATGAGTAAATAAGCACAGGCTTGTCTTGCGTCATTGCGGCGTGCTCAGCAAGGTTCATCGCAAAGGTGGTTTTACCCATCGACGGACGTGCTGCAACAATAATTAAATCAGAAGGCTGCATACCTGCTGTCATTTTATCTAAATCAGCATACCCAGTGCTTACACCGGTTACACCGTCTTGCGGCGACTGGTATAGCTCTTCGATTTTATCGACGGTTTTTTCAAGAATGTTATGAATGCTTTGCGGGCCTTCGGTACTTTTTGTACGTTGCTCAGCAATTTTAAATACTTTACTCTCGGCAAAGTCTAATAAGTCGTGGCTGGTGCGCCCTTCTGGGTTAAAACCAGCTTCGGCTATTTCATTAGCTACGCCAATCATTTCGCGTACTACCGCGCGCTCACGCACAATATTGGCGTATGCATCGATATTCGCAGCACTTGGGGTGTTTTTAGCTATTTCGGCCAAATACGCAAAACCACCAATGCCTGCTAGTTGGTTATTTTTTTCAAGGCTTTCTGAAATTGTGATTAAATCTATCGGATCGCCCACTTCAGCAAGCGCGGTCATGGCTTCAAAAATAAGCTTATGGGTGCGGGTATAAAAGTCCTGCGCAACAACCAGCTCTGCTACGCGGTCAAAAGCTTGGTTATCAAGCATTAAGCCACCTAAAACAGATTGTTCAGCTTCTATTGAATGGGGAGGAACTTTAAGGGTATCGACTTGCTTATCTGGTTTGGCCATAACTTCACAGTACTAAAATTGAATGGCTCTATTCTATCGACTTGGCGGGGCTGTGCAAATAGCAAAGCAGGAAATCTTTTCCTGCTTTTTGTAATCATTAACGCTAATTAGCGTTATTTAGTTCGCAGCTCAATTCGCCCGCTTATAGTATCCATTTCAACACTTGCGCTGCCACCATTGGCACTAAACTCTAAATCACTAGAAGGGCCATATTTAGCTTTAGTAACTTTATCGCTGGTAACTTTATTAATAATTTTACCGTTGGCGTGCGCTTTAATCTCAAACTGAGCCGACACGCTTTGCGGGAAGTAAAAATCAGCATCACCACTTACCGACTCATAGCGAACATCAGCCCCTTTTAGCAACTCACTGATGTGTATTTCAGCTTCGCCGTTTACAGTATTAATACGTAAGCTTTTTATGCTCGATAATGTAAAATCGATATCGCCATTTACGTTTTCTAATCGTACGTCGTTTGCGGTTGTGCTTGATTTAATATCGCCATTTACGGCACTAAAACGCAGCTCGCCACTTGATTGCCTATCGTTAATTTCACCGTTTACGGTTTCAAATTGAATATTGCCGCTTAAGTTTTGTGCGTTTACATCGCCATTTACGGTGCTTAATTTAACAGTGCCGCTAATGTCATTTACCGTAATTTCACCATTAACAACATCAACCTCAGCGCCTTTTTTAAGTGTTTTTGCAGTCACTGACACATTTACGCCAGCAAATTCTAAGTGACTGCTTTTTGGCATAAATACTGTTAAGTTAGAGCCATCTCCATTGTTACCCCATCCCAAATTGCGTGGCATTTTTACTATAAATTCGGTTTTATCACCTGTCGTTTTAAGCTCAAACCCTTCTGCTTTGTCGTCAAGCTCGCCGGAGACTTTAAATTCGTTTTTATCCCAGCCGGTTATGTTTACATCGCCACGTTGGTTTTCAATAAAAATAGTGCCGCCGCTTGGCACCTCTATTTGCTTATCTATTTTTTCGCCCGCTAAAACGCTCAGTGGTAATAGGCTTAGCCCAAGTAAAATTGCTTTCATGTTATTCCCCTATATTTGCTGCCAACGCGGTGCATGCACCTTGTTAATTAAGTCGAGTTGTTGCTGGTAAACTTGCGCCAACATGGTCAGTAATGCCTGATTTTGTGGCTCGTTTTCAAGTGCCTGTTTAATTGCTTGCTCTGCTTCTTCAAGCTCTTGTAACTGTGCTTGCCAGTTATTAGTAAGTGCATCCTGGTTTTTGTACTGCACTAATAAACTTTGCTTTTGCGCTTTAAAGTAATCGCTCATAGCAACCACTTGGCTTGGCTCGTTATTGCTCATAAATATATTTATTGCTAATAACGCCGCTGCACTGCACGCAGCAATAGCGCTCAATTTAGGCCATAATGGCGCTTTAACAGCAGGTGGCTTAGCTGTAACTATGGCGTGCTCAATGCCCTGCCAAAGTGCTTTATTGGGCGCTATGTCTTTATTTAAATTGTTTAAAGACTCGTTTAAGTAGTCATCAAAATTTTGTTTACTCATACTCGTACCACTCTTGTAATAACTGCCTTGCACGATGATATTGCGACTTACTCGACCCCACTGCCATTCCCAATTGCTGGGCTATTTCTTCGTGGCGGTAGCCTTCAATGGCATATAAAACAAACACCATACGGGCGCGCTCTGGTAGGCGAACAATTAATTTATCTAACCCGTTTAATCCCTTACAGCTTTGCGCGCTTTGCTCATCCATACCGCTTTGTTCTATGCTCACAACTTTGTTTAACCAGCTTTTATGCTTGCGTACATAACTAATCGCAATGTTGCTTGCTACGCTATATAGCCAAGTAGAAAATTGTGAGCGCCCGTCAAACTGCGCTATTTTATGCCACACCTGCACAAACACTTCTTGAGCGGCATCTTCAGCGTGCGCTTCATCGGCCAATAAGCGCAAACATAAACCGTAAACACGCTTTATATGCAGCTCATATAATGCCTTATAAGCATTTTGATCCCCCGCTTTAACACGCTCAATGAGAGCAAGGTCGCATAGGGGCGTGTGCTCGGGTTTTGTGTGTAACATCCGTGATGTCGCCTTTTAATTATTTTTATTTAAAAACGTGTATTAATGAGTGTATTGATTACTAAGACGCAAAGACAGACAAGAAAGGTTTAAACTAATAATAAAAATAGTTAAATAATTTTATAAAGAGCTATTAGATGGGTATTAAAGAGGAATTTTAGATACAAAAAAGCCGCGCTAAAAGCACGGCTTTTTGGGCTTAATTAAAAATTAAGCTTCAGCAATAACGATTACTTTAATAGTAGCTGTTACGTCTGAGTGTACTGCGATTGCAACGTCGAATTCGCCAGTTTCACGGATAGTACCGTGAGGTAAACGAACTTCTGATTTAGCAACTTCAACACCAACAGCTGAGATAGCGTCAGCGATGTCACGAGTACCGATTGAACCGAATAGCTTACCTTCGTCACCAGCTTTAGATACTAAAGTAACTTCTGCTAATGCTTCTAGTTTGTCAGCGCGTGCTTGTGCTGCAGTTAACTGTTCAGCGATTTTCGCTTCTAAGTCTGCGCGACGAGCATCAAACGTTTCAATGTTTGCTTTAGTTGCAGGAACTGCCTTACCTTGCGGGAAAAGGAAGTTACGTGCGAAGCCAGATTTAACAACAACCTGGTCACCTAGGCCACCTAGGTTAGCGATCTTATCTAGTAGAATAACTTGCATGTTTCTACACCTTTTAAAAACTGTTAATCCGCTGCTTACTTATGTAAGTCAGTGTATGGAAGAAGGGCTAAGTAGCGAGCACGCTTAATAGCAGTTGCTAGCTGGCGCTGGTATTTAGCGCTAGTACCTGTAATACGGCTAGGTACGATTTTGCCACTTTCTGTAACATAGTTTCTAAGAGTAGCTAGATCTTTGTAATCGATTTGTTGTACGCCTTCCGCTTTAAAGCGGCAGAACTTACGACGTCTGAAATAACGTGCCATGAGATTAATTCCTCAAATAATTCTTTCTATATGCTGAGCATGCAAAACCAATTGGCTAAGGCCGTTACGACCTTCGTGGCGATTTAAAAAACCACTCACTTGCAATGCCTGCCCAACGTGCAAATGTTGAGTCTGTTGTTGCATTTGCTTACCACTGGCAACAACCTGAAGCCTAACGTAACTATTACGGTTAAGATCTGCTTCGGTTTGCATCGATTTATGTTCTACAACAAAAATACAATGCGGTATGCCTGCAGGGCTTTGGCTAAACTTGGGTGTTTTACAAACAACCCCCGATATAACCAGCTGATTCATATATGGGCTAACCATTACACTAACTGCTGACTACGTGCCATGCTAGGACTCAAAACAATTAAGCAGCTGGTGCTTCTTTCTTCTCTTCTCTTGCAAGAGGAGACGCTTCAGTTACTGCATTTTTAGTACGCATAACTAAGTTACGAAGCACTGCATCGTTGTAGCGGAAAGTAGTTTCTAGCTCGCTGATTACTTCAGTAGGTGCTTCAACGTTCATAAGAACATAATGAGCTTTGTGAAGCTTGTTGATTGGGTAAGCCAGTTGACGACGGCCCCAGTCTTCAAGACGGTGGATAGTACCACCAGCTTCAGTGATAGAACCAGTATAACGTTCGATCATACCAGATACTTGCTCACTCTGATCAGGGTGAACCATGAATACGATTTCGTAATGACGCATGGATATTCCTTACGGTTAATAGAGCCTTCTACCGTTTCGGCCGGTCGGTTTAAGGCAAGGAATTAATAGTGTAAAAGCCGAAATGAGCGCGCATTTTACGCTTAGATGGATAATTAAGCAAGCAGGTTTTTTAAGCTTTGATAGATAAGTGTTAAAGCTATCAGCTATCAGCTATCAGCTATCAGCTATCAGCTATCAGCTATCAGCTATCAGCTATCAGCTATCAGCTATCAGCTATCAGGGGGATATTACTATGCGTTCGCTTTATATCAACAAGCAGAATTACGATAAGTGCCTTGGGTTTGTGTGTAAACGTAAAGCTTGCTTGCGTAAAAAGCGCAGCTTTTAATTACTTACCCCCTCCATTTGCGCCTAAAATATAAACATTTACTCAAACCTAAAGCCGTGCAATTATTAAGCAACACATTATTTAATAAGGATATTTATGAAGCTCTTACTATCATTTGTATTTGCACTTACTTTTAGTACCTCTTTTTTAAGCCACGCAGACACTGCTACAGCCGACATAACCGTTGGTAAAAAAATCATTTTACAATCAAAAATACTTAACGAAGACAGGCCTATCAGAATTTTCATACCTGACACTGTAAAAGACGATCAGCCGCTTTATGTTATTTATTTACTAGATGGTGTTGAGCACTTTCATACGGCGTCAGGTGTTATAAAATCCTTAGTTGATTACGAACAAATACCTAATGCCATGCTTGTTGGTATTGATACAACTAACCGCGTGCGTGATTACTTACCTAAAGTAGATGGTGAGCCGAAAACTGAGTTTCAAACCTTTGTAAAAAATAAATGGCCTGATGCTGGGAAAACCGACAGCTTTTTAAAATTTGTGTCTGACGAGCTCATGCCCTACATAAATAGCAATTATCCAACTAACGGCTACAACACCTTAATTGGTCACTCTAACGCTGGTACATTAGCGCTTTACACTTTAGTTAATCAGCCTGAATTATTTAACAACTACATAGCTATAAGCCCAAATAGTTGGTGGAGTGACGAAGAGTTAAAAAATAATATTATTAAATACACTAAAAACCCTAAAGGCACTCAAGAGTTATTTATTAGTGTAGCGAGTGAAGGCGCACGTTTTTATACAGGCGCATTAAATACGTTAGTAAATTTAGAACAACAAATGCCCACACAGCTAAAATGGGAATATAAGTATTACCCTACTTTTACTCATATGGGCACTATACTGCCAGCCCTTAGCGATAGCCTAATTCACTTATTTAGTGACCTAATTTTTAAAGTGACTGACGAGCACGGAAAATTTGCCGATGTATCACTTATCACAGGTTACTACCAAGCACTGAGCGATAAGTACGGGTTTGAGCTTAAAATTCCACAAGATGTGTACGTAGAGTTTGCCCATAGCCAGCAAAAGTTTGATAACACTAAAAAAGCGATAACTACACTTAAACACTTTACTCGTGATTACCCTGATGCTGCTTACTCCCACATGCGATTGTCGCAAGGGTACACGGCTGACAAACAGTTTAAAGAGGCTGTTACCAGTATGAAACACGCACTAAAACTTGCTAAACAAAACTCGCGCGACCCACTGTTAATTGATGCACTACAAGATATGGTGAATGAAGCCCAAGCCAATTTGTAACTGATTTAACGCAAAGCGCTTTTTAACTAACGATAGTAATTACGCGCTACGCTCGTCGCGTCAGCAAGCTAAATGCCTACAGGTAAAATTAAGCTCAGTGTTAAACTTTGCATGTAGACGCAAAGCTTGCTCGCGTGAAAAGCGCAGCTTTTAATCTGTTTAAAGCCACTTAAAAACAAAAAACCGATGTTTAAACTAAACATCGGTTTTTCTTTACTGATAGCTGATAGCTGATAGCTGATAGCTGATAGCTAAAAACTAACCACTTTACTTTATACGTTGGGTTTCGCTTCGCTCTTCCCAACCTACGTTATTTGCCTATCGCTTCTTTGGCGAATAGGTGTTTTATTGGGCCTAGGTTATCAACGAGTGACAGCCCGACTCCACGTATCAGCTTTTTAACCGGGTTGGCACCTTCAAATAATTCTTTAAGCCCTTGCATCATGGCTATGTGCTTTTGCGCGTCGAGCTTGCGGGTGCGCTCGTAATCACGAAGTGTACGGGTACTTGCAAACTCTTTACTATCACTTGTCAGTAGCTCAATTAAATACGCGGCGTCTTTTAGGCCTAGGTTCATACCAAGCCCTGCAAGTGGGTGAATGGTGTGGGCTGCATCGCCCATTAATACCACTTTGCCGCTTACCCATTGCTGGGCGTAGCGCATTTTAAGTGGAAATGCTATGCGTTTACTTTGCACTTCACATAGCCCGCATTGGCCATCTATGGCTGCCATTACAGCTTTATTAAAAGTAGTGTCGTCCATTGCTAGCAATTCATCGCAATGATTAGGGCTGGTAGACCACACAATAGAATGGGTGTTGTCATCGCTAAGTGGTAAAAAAGCCAGTGGTCCAGTTGGTAAAAACACTTGGCGTGCGGTGTTTGCGTGTGGCTCTTTGGTTTTAACCGTAGCAACCAATGCATGATGGTCGTAATCTTTAAAGCTTAGCGCCATATTAAATTGTTTACGAATAGCCGAATTTGCGCCATCGGCCGCCACCAGCAGCTTAGCAATAATAGGCTCACCGCTTTTAAGGGTTATAAATACGTCGGACTCACTTTGGTGTATTTGTTGATACTCAGTATCAAACATCAGTGTGGCAGTGGGGTGTTGCTCTAGCTCTTTTATAAGTGCAAAACGAATAATATCGTTTTCAACTATATGGCCTAAGTGTTCAAGCTCAAGTTGCTCGTTATTAAAGGCTATTTTACCAAAGCTGTCGGCATCGCGTACGTCCATATGCGTATATGCACACGCTCGCTCTGCCATTATGTGTGGCCATACGTTTAATTGCTCAAACAGGTTTTGGCTTGCAATACTCAGCGCACTTACCCGCAAGGCGTATTCATCACTTGGCGGTAATTGCTTTGGCGCGGCGTCTAGCACCACAACACTTACATTGGCTTTAGCGAGTCCTAACGCGAGGGTTAAGCCTACGCAGCCACCACCCACTATACAAACCTGTGCTTGCTTCATAAACGTGTACCTTGTTTAACTTGCCCCATTAGCTGCTTGGCCAATGGTGCTTTTAATGCGGGAAATAAATCCATTGAGAAAAGCCCAATGCTGCGCCCAAGCGCTAATACCCGTGACGAGTTTGAAAAAAGCCTAACCAGTGCGTCGGTTAAACTCATTACGGTATTTATATCGCTGCTACGCTTTTGTGAATACTCACGGGTAAACGCATAACTGCCTAACTCGTATTTACTTGTTGCAATTAAATTACTAAGTACTTGTACATCACGCAGGCCTAAATTAAAGCCCTGCCCTGCAATGGGGTGAATAGCATGAGCAGCGTTACCAATGACTACCGTACGATGCGCCGTTAATGATTCAGCTTGGCCATATACTAGCGGGTAGCTTGTGCGTGTGCCCACTTTTGTAAATTGCCCTGCCCGGTAACCAAATGCACTTTGCAGTGCGTTTAAAAAATCATTTTCGTTTAAGGCTGTATGCTGCTCAACGTGCTGTTGCTTCATGCACCACACTAATGAATAACGGCTATTGCTCATTGGTAAAAGCGCCATAGGGCCGTGCTCGGTAAAGCGCTCATACGCATGGTTGTTATGCCCGCCTGCTACTTCAACATTGGCTATAATAGCGCCTTGCTCATAGGGCTGAGTATTAAAGCCTAAACCCAGTAAGTTACGGGTTGGAGATTGCGCACCATCGGCAATAACCAGTAGTTTAGTATTAAGTTGCTCGCCGCTTTGTAAAGTAACCTCATTACTGTTTAGGCTTTGCTTAATAGCGCTTACGCTATCGGGGCAATAAAGTGCAATGCTCGCTTGCGTTAAACGCTGATACAGTGCGCGGCCAAACGGGTTTACCTCAACCACGTAACCTAATGAAGGTTTAGCAAACTCGTCGCAACTAATATGTGCTTTACCAAAGTGACCGCGATCCGACACGCTTACTTTTTTTATTGCTGCTGTGTATGGCGCACTTGGCTCAAATAAATTTAACTGCTGTAAATACTCAACCGATTGCTGTGCAAGGGCAATACTTCTGTCGTCAAAACTTGGGTGGTAATCGCCCGTTACTTGGTTTGCTTCTACTACCGCAATAGTGAGTGAAGGGTTTGTTTTAGCAATGCTTAGCGCACAACTTACCCCTGCAAGCCCGCCCCCAATAACAACGACATCAAACTGCTTAGCCACTTTATTTCTCCAAGCTTATGCGCTTTTCGCACTTTGCATAAGTGCTTCTATATCGTTTATGGTTTTAGGCACACTCAGGGTGAGGTTTTCATGCCCTGACTCAGTAATAAGTAAATTATCTTCGATACGAATACCAATGCCTTTATATTGCTGCGGTGCATATGAATCTTCACTAATGTAAAGCCCAGGCTCTATGGTTAAAACCATGCCTGGCTCAAATGCGCGCTCAACGTTGTTTTGTTTGTAATCGCCTACATCGTGAACATCAAGGCCTAACCAGTGGCCAAGGCCGTGCATGTAATATTCTTTACAGGCACCTTTTGCCATTAACTCATCAAAGTCGCCGGTTAAAATACCTAAATCAAGTAAACCTTGAGTCATTACTTCCATTGCACGTTTATTGGCATGCGACATAAACCCGCCGGGTTTAACTTCTTCAAAAGCCACTTTTTGCGCTTTAAGTACAATGTTATAAAGCGCGGCTTGAGGTTCGCTAAACTTGCCATTAACCGGAAAAGTACGCGTAATATCGGCAGCGTAACCTTGTAACTCACACCCTGAGTCAATTAATACTAGATCGCCATCTTTTAGCACATCGCTATTTTGCGTGTAGTGCAAAATATTAGCGTTATCGCCACTACCAACAATGGTGCCGTACGCAGGATGCGGCGCTCCGTTCATTGCATAATGATGATGCAGCTCTGCCTCTAGCTGAAACTCTGTAGCACCAGGGTGCGAATAACGCATTGCACGCATATGCCCACGGGCACTTATTTCGCAGCCTTCACGCATAATGTTTACTTCGCTTGGCGATTTAAACAAACGCATTTCGTGAATAAGACCACGCACATCTTTTATCGTACTCGGTGCCTGATAGCCTTTTTTAGGCGCGCTGCGAAGTGTGTTTAACAAGGTAAATACTTTGGTATCAAAACTTGGGTAAGCGCCTTGTGCATAAAATAAAATCTGCTGACCGTTAACCAAATCTAATAATTGTTCAGTTAGCTCACTTAATGCGTAAGTTTCGTCGAATAAGTACTCATTTTTAGCTTTTTCGAAGCCAATTCTGCGGCCGTGCCAAATTTCGGCCAGTTTATCTTTATCAAGACAAAATAACGTACTTGGCGTATCGCTGTTATTACACAGCACTAAAACGGCATCGGGTTCGTTAAAGCCGGTTAAGTAAAAAAAGTCGCTGTCTTGTCTAAATGCATATTCAGTATCGCGGCTACGAGTTACTTCACTGGCCGCAGGAATAATGGCCACACTATTTGCATCCATTTTCGCAAGTAAACGCTCACGGCGTGCTTTAAATTCTGACTTTTGTATTTCAACCATGCTTTAACAACCCGCTTTATTTAGATTAATGTAGTGTTTTTTTAGGTGCTTTTTCTTTGCCAAGCTCGGCAAAACAAAGCAATGCCGATACACGTACATATTCAATCACTTCATGCAGGGCTTGGCTGTCTTCTTCGGTTTCGTCAAACATGGTATCTAGGCGTGTAATTTCGCTAAAATCACTAATAACTTCTTTTACATCTGCCGATAACTTACCGTAGTCTTTTTGTTTTAAACCAAATCCAAGCATAAACCCTGCAACCCATGATACGAGACCATTGGCTTGATCGATGAGTGTTTCATCATCGCTTGGTAAAAATAAATCGAACGCAAAAGCTTCATCGTTAAAACTTGCTACCACTTGCTTATAAATGGTGCCAAAAAACTGCTTTAGGTCGTTGCTAAACGCTTGGCCATCATTAAATACATCGCTTAATAGGCCTAAGTATTCTTTGTCATCAATACTTAAACCACACGCTAGTAATCCACTAATTACGCCGTGCGCTTCTGCCGGTGAGACAAAAATTTCGTTTTTTTCTAAAAGCAGCTGGGCTTTTTGGTAATCTGGTAAGTCGCTCATGTTTATATCTTCGCTTTGCTAGTTAAGGCAATGCTACCACTCGATAAAAAGCAACTCCAATTAATTGTATGATCCTGCTCAAAAAGTAGCATGATAAGTAAATAGCGAGTTACCAGCGGGCAAAAACTGCTCGAACGGTTCAATTTTTTACGTTTGGGGTTTAAGGAATGGATTATGTCTTATATACTGAACTTGTTCCCTGGGGTGCCGGAGTTTGGTTAAGTCCCTGAGCCGATAAATTTTATACCAGGATTTCTGTTCGTCTACTATTGTGCAAGCTCGGCATGTACCGAGAAGCCTACGGTAGACCGCAGCTTTCCGCCCTGAAACCTTCTGGTTTCAGGACTGACGCCGGACACCGCACGCTTGGGGAACACTTTTCTTACCTATCTTTTTGCTACTTTCCTGTTTTTAATACCGCTTATTACTCTATAAATTTTTAGCAAAAAAAAGCTGCAATTGATATTAATCAACCACAGCTTAGTCCTAGAACACATTTCGTTATTTATCTAAACCAGCTTTGAAAACGCTCCATCAGCATATAGTTTACTGGCACTAATATAAGCGTAATAAACGTAGCAAACACAATACCAAAGCCAAGGCTTACTGCCATTGGAATTAAAAACTGTGCTTGTGTCGCCTTTTCAAATAGTAGCGGCATTAAACCAATAAAGGTGGTTAAACTTGTTAGCATTACTGGGCGAAAACGTGCAGCCCCTGCAAGTTTAACCGCATCAATAATTTTGCCGCCTTCACTGCGTTTTTTATTAATAAAGTCGACCAACACAAGTGAGTCGTTAACCACCACACCAATAAGTGCCAACATACCAAGTAAGCTCATAATGGTTAACTCCATCCCCATAACCCAGTGCCCTATTACAGCGCCTATCATGCCAAACGGTATTACGCTCATTACAATAATTGGCTGCATGTACGATTTAAGCGGTATCGCTAATAGTGAGTAAATAATAAAAAATACAAATAACAATGCCCAAGCAAGCGAGCCAAACGACTCTCTTTGCTCTTTAGCTTCACCTTCTAGCTTGTAATCAACACCTGGGTATTGCTGCATTAATTCATCTAAATACTCAGTTAGGTCGGCTTGCAGCGCGGTCATGTTGGTATTGCTTTTTTCTATGTCGGCAGTCACGTTAAGTGTGCGGTAGCGGTCTATTCGATTAATCGTAGATGGGCTTTGCCCTGCAATTAATGTGGCTACATGCGAAAGTGGCACCGAGCCGCCCGTAGGCGTAGTAATAAGTATATTTTGTAAGTCGGCTACAGAGCGGCGCTCTTCAATAGGTAGGCGTACCATAACGCGTACATCGTCACGACCGCGTTGAATACGCTGCACCTGCGAGCCAAAAAACGAGTTACGTACTTGGTTTGCTACATCAACTCGGTTTAAGCCTAAAGCAAAACCTTGCTCAGTAAGCTCTATTTGCAACTCTTCTTTACCATCAGACATGCTATCGGCAATATCAAATACGGTTGGGTAAGTACTTAAGCGCGCTTTAACGCTTTCGGCAATTTTTTGTAACGTATCGAGCGATGTACCACTTAGCTGCACATCTATAGGGTCTGAGCTGCGTCCTATTTCAGCCCTAAAGGTTACGCTTTCGGCGCCAGGAATAATCCCTATTAAATCGCGCCACTCACTTACCAGCTCGCGTGAGCCAATGTCTGAGTCGCGGCTCTCTGCAGGGGTTATTTCAAAGCGCACACTGCCTGAGTTAGACACGCCGCCGCGCCCACCGGTTGAGGCTAAAATATTTAATATAACGCTTTCGCCGGTATCTTCATCGCGGTATTTGTCTTGCAATAACTGCGCTTTTTGCGACATATCCATTACATACTTATTGGTAACTTCAAACGGCGTGCCTGTTGGCAAGGTTAATGTTACTCGTACGGTTTCGCTTGGGATACGCGGAAAAAATACAAACTTAGTCCAACCACTGGTTATTAAAGTTAAAATTATAAAAAACACACCAACAAACAAACTCACCGTCGCTAATTTATAGCGCAATGCTTTAGCTAAAATAGGCTGATAGTATTTTAAAATAGCGCTTTCAAATCCGTCTGCAAAACGCTGCTGAAGTACTTCAAGCTTTGATGATTTTGTTTTTTGATTACGTAGTTTTATGTACTTTAAATGAGCTGGCAGCACAAATTTAGACTCAATTAACGAGAACAGTAATACCGGAATAACCACCACCGGAATTTGTGCAAACAAGGCGCCCCGTGCGCCTTCAATAAACGCTAAAGGTAAAAAGGCCGCTACGGTTGTTAGTACCCCAAAGGTAACTGGTGTTGCAACTTCTTGCGTGCCTAAAATGGCAGCTTGTTCNCCCGACTCTGCGGTTTTTAAATGAGTATAAACGTTCTCCCCCGTTACTATGGCGTCATCCACCACAATACCCAGTACTAAAATAAAGCCAAATAAGCTCATAATATTAAGGGTTACACCAAAAATAGGCATTGCAATAAATGCGCCCATAAACGAAACAGGAATACCAATAAACACCCAAAATGCGATGGCTGGGCGTAAAAATAGAGTTAGCAAAGCCAGTACCAAAATGCCCCCTTGTAGGGCGCTGCTGGTTAGCGTAGCAATACGGCTTTTTACAACTTGAGAGTCGTCATCCCAGTAACTTAATTCAAAACCTTGTGGTAAGGAGCTTTGCTTGGACTCTATGTAGTTTTTTACATCATCTGCGACATCTATCGCACTTTGCGGCCCTATGCGGTATACATCTATAAAGGCGGCTTGTTTACCATTAAAGCGTGTACGTACTGGGGTCTCTTCAAAGTCATCATTAATGTTTGCTATATCACCTAAGCGTATTACTGTACCGTCGCTCTGATTTTTAACTACAATGTTTGCAAATTCATCTTTTCGGTAAGCCTGCCCTTTTGAGCTTATAAGTACATCGCCCCCTTCTGTTTTTAAATTACCAGCCGAAATATCAGAGCTCGACTTAGCCACAGCAGTGGATATTTGTGCAAGGGTTAAATTGTATTGGCGAAGTGTATCTTGGCTTACTTCTATGGCGAGCTCGTAATCGCGTACACCACTTAGCTCAACCTGCGTAACATTAGGAAGGCGTAAAATATCGTCGCGTACTTTCTCGGCGTATTCTAAGGTTTCTTTTTCACCGTAATCGCTCGCTACGGTAACAGCTATTACTTCGCGCTTTCGCTCTGCAAGCGCCACAATGGGCTTTTCAGCATCGGCCGGAAAAGTGTTTATAGCATCTACACGGCTTTTTATATCGGCTAATAATTCGCGCGGGTCGTAGCCACTTTCTACTTCTATAGTTACCGACGCAGAGCCCTCTGATGAGCGGCTAGAAATTTGCTCTATACCTTCTAAATCTTGAACGGCTTCTTCTATTCGAATGGTAACCCCTTGCTCTACATCCTCTGGGGTTGAGCCGCGCAAAGTAACGCTTACACTTATACGATCTGTTTCAAACGATGGAAACACCTCAAGCGGTATTTGACTCGATAAACTAAATAAACCCGATAGCAGTAACGTAATAAGCAATAAATTGGCTGCTACATGGTTTTTTGTAAACCAAGCAATCATGGCTTATCTCCTTGTGCAGCACGGCGTTTTTGTATTAGCTCTTCAACGCTAATTCCCATTTCTTGCGCTTTTTTTTCTAGCTGCTCACGCGATGGACGCTTACCTTTGCCTGCGCCATTTGGGCCTTTTGCTCGCATATTTTGCATATCGGTTTCGCCTAAAATGCTTACTGCTGTGCCTGAACTTACTTGCCCAAGCGGTGTAATTACTAACTTATCGCCTGCATTAAGGCCTGTTTTTACCATAGCTTGTGTAGCATTTTGCCATGCAAGCGTAATGTTTTTACGCTTTAGCAGCCCCTCTTCAACCACATACACGTAGCTGCCTTGATAAATAGTACTATTAGGGATTATTAACGCATCAGGCACTGTTTTACCGCTAATTTGCGCAGTGATGTATTGCCCAATTTTAATTGGGTATTGGTTATTAGCCGTGGCTTTGTAAGGGTCATTTATCTGAGCAACAATATACAATTGCTGTGCACCTTCATCGATAGCGCCTTCAGTACGTATTATTTGCCCTTGCCATGTTTGCTCGCCCACTAAGTCAGATTTAAACTTAACGAGTGAGCCGGCTTGGTTTTTACTGCCATCTCTGTATTGCTCTGGCAAACTAATATACGAGAGGTCTTTATTTTTAATTGGTAAGCGCACTTCAACGCTGTCTATGGCATAAATAGTTGCAAGTTCTGTGTTTTCGCTTACCACTTGGCCAAGGTCTACATTACGACTAAGCACACGCCCAGCGTAAGGCGCAGTAATTTGGGTGCGCTCTAAATCAAGCTGTGCTTTTTCAAGTGCGGCTTNGGGCTCGCGAAGTACTAAGCTGTTCGCTTGAGATGAGCCGCCTAAACGCTTCCAATCAGTAATTGCTTGTTGGCCGCGGGCTTTTTCTTCTAACAAACTTTGCTCTGCAGTAAGTAATGCTGCTTGCGCCGATTTAACCTCAGCCTGATGATCTCTATCGTCAAGCTGTAGCAGTACATCGCCTTTTTCAAAAAAACCGCCCTCTCTAAAATCATCACTTACTTTATTAATTTGCCCAGATGCTTGAGCAACTAACAAACTTTGAGTACGCGGCTTTACCGTGCCATAGCTATCAATAAAAATTAAGTAATCTTGTGGCTCAATCTTTTTTACCGATACGCTCACCGTGGCTTTAGGAGGTGAGCCAAAACGTTTTGCTTCAGGTGGATTACCCTTAATAAACATAACAATTAAAATGGTGGCCACCACCACTACGGCTGGGATTAAAAGTTTTGCTGATTTAGTTTTCATCGTTATTGCTCTTAGGTTCGCTTGTTGGGGCGTTAAAATCGCCGCCAAGGGCAACGTATAGGTTTATTCGGTTAGCAATTAGCTGGTTTTTTGTTTCAATGAGTGAGCTTTGCGCATCAAAAGAGCGGGATTGGGCATCAAGCACAGTAGTGTAAGTTACTAAGCCGCTTTGGTACTGCTCAAACGACAGTTGCTCTGCTGCAAGGGCGTTTTCTTGTGCCTCTAGCGTGCTTTTATAACTGGCTTGCAAGGATTGCTGCTGAGTAATTGCGTTTTCAACATCGCTGAATGCATCGTACAAGGTATCTAAATATGCTTGCTCTTGTTTTTGTGCATTTAAGCGTGCTACTTCTTCATTTGCTTTTAGCTGGCCACCATTGAATATTGGCGCAGAAATACTGCCTAATAAAGACCACGCTAAGCTTGATGGCGAGAATAAATCGCTCACTCTATCGGTGCTATCACTCACGCTTGCTGATAAGTTTAAACTAGGGAAACGCTGTTTATGTGCATAGGCTAGGCCTGCATCGCTTGCTAATAACTGGTACCAGCTTGCGCGCAATTGAGGCTTGCGTGTAATTAGCTCAGAGGGAATACCGGTATTAATTGGCGAAAGAAAAACAGGCAGTTCAATCTCTGCTGATATATCGCCTTTGGGGTAGCCGCCTAATAAGCGCTCTAAAGAACGCGACGCGCTTACAAGCGTGGCTTGTTGATTAGCAATACGAGTACGCTCGTTATTAAGCTCATTACGGGCTAAATATACATCGAGTGCTTCATTAATACCCTGGCGGTAGCCCGATTCAATAATATCTAAGTTTTGCTGTGCGTTTTCTTCTCGGCGTTTATATAAATCGAGTAACTGCTGGGCGGTTACTAAATCAAACCAGCCGGTGACAACATCGGCCACCAATTGCTGCTTAGCTTGCTCAAAACTAGCTTGTTCCGCCAAGTAGTTTAGGTTTGCCTGGCGTTTAGCATCAGATAACTTACCCCACACATCTACTTCATAGCTTAGCTCTAGCGTGACAGAGCTGGCATTATCATAACTTACAGGTCTATTGTCTTTACTGCGCCTAGTTTGCGCAGATAAATCAAGATCGGGCCAAAGCGCAGAGCCTGAAATTATTAATTGCTGCTTTTGTATTTGTACATCGTAGGCACTTTGCAACAAGGCCTGATTATTATTAAGTGCTTTATTAACAAGGTTTTCAATATAAGGGTTTTCTAAGGTTTGCAGCCATTGCTGATCTACTGCAAGTGTATTTTGCGCTAAACCATGTTGCCATGTCGCTGTAATGTCGCTGGGTGCTTGCTCGCGCTGCTGAGGGTTTAGCGTACCCGCACAACCGCTCAACAATACCAAGCTAAGAGCCAATAAAGTTGGCTTAGTTTGCCAAATCATAGTTAACCTAAATTACTGCCATTTATGAATGTAATTCAAGCACTTTGACAAATTTTGCTCAACTTACTTTACATAACATTACATACGTTGCGATGAATTAACATAATAGTCAGTTATTATAAAAAGCGGCAGGGAATTTGGAGGGTATTTATACAAAAAAGCAAATAGCGTGTAATACACTATTTGCTAAATGGGGTAAGTAATGCTGTTAAACACAAGCCTTTAAATTTCTTTAACGAAGCTCATATATTGCTGCATATCGCCAACAACTGCTTGCGCTAATAATTCGCTTGTTTTTACTGCGTACGGCTGTTTAAAGTGAATATCCCACAACGCAGATTCACTGCGCCAATGTTCATAAACAACTAATGTATCGTCGTTATTTTCAATACTATATAAATCAAACACTAAGTTACCAGGCTCCTGGCTGCGCGTTTGCGTTACATGAGTTGCGAAACGCTCAATGACTTTATTTTTAAAACTTGGCTTAATCTTAAAAATAAAAAACACAATACATATATCATCTTCAGGGTTAACAACTTTTGTATTACGCTCATGCAGCGGAGCTGGCACTGTATCTTCTAATAACATGACCTGTGGCGCCGATTGGCTGATTTCAGGCAACGCACTTAATAACGTTTGTGTGTAATCTTGTGCGCCATGGTAATCAACTGCATTTTGATCTTCAAAACGCTCATAAGCAAAAAAGACGCCTGGCTCGTTTTTATCCTGATATAAACGCATCTCTATAAGACCTGTTTCGGCTTTAGCGCCTTGCTTGTCTTCTTCTAGTAGCGCTTTAAATTGTGCGATGTGCTCATCTTTAATTTCAAACTTAACAATTTGCGTGATCATAATTAGCTCCAGCTTTAAATTACTGATACCAATACGCTTAATTAAGTGATCTATTTTGAGGCTTGAAAAACATGTTGATAGCTAGGCAAAAAAATTCGCTATTTAGTTGTTCTAAATGAGAATTTTTAGCGCCGGTAGCGACACGTTTAGCCCCGCAAAATGATTAAAGTATTATTACGGATTGGCATTATTAAGGCTAAAGGTACCCTGCACTTTATTACTTAAATCAATCATATTGAGTGAGTAAATGGAGTGAGTAATAACAGCACCTAACCTTTTGATGAGGTAATTATGCGCATGCAAACAAGGGAGAAAAAGAGAGGATATACCCAATTAATATGGACTGTTTTGTCCATAATAAATTTTAAGCAAAAAAAAGCCCTGCATGTGTATGCAGGGCTTTAATATAAATGGTGCCTCGACCCGGAATCGAACCAGGGACACGAGGATTTTCAATCCTCTGCTCTACCAACTGAGCTATCGAGGCACTTAAACAGTGCAATTAAATGTTTAAAACATTTAATTTAAATAAATGGTGCCAACTAACCGAGTCGACGGGTAACTTAAATAGACTACTGATTACAGTGCTCTTTTCAAATTACTAAAATAAATGGTGCCGACTAACCGAGTCGAACGGTTGACCTACTGATTACAAGTCAGTTGCTCTACCAGCTGAGCTAAGTCGGCACACTAAACTGTGTGCTAAGGCACGTTCAATTTTAAAGATTGAGAACTTAAAGTAAATGGTGCCTCGACCCGGAATCGAACCAGGGACACGAGGATTTTCAATCCTCTGCTCTACCAACTGAGCTATCGAGGCACAAAAACTGTGCAATTAAATATTTAAAACATTTAATTTGAATAAATGGTGCCGACTAACCGAGTCGAACGGTTGACCTACTGATTACAAGTCAGTTGCTCTACCAGCTGAGCTAAGTCGGCACACTAAACTGTGTGCTAAGGCACGCGTAATAACGTTTAAACTATTGATTAAACACCACTACTTTAATAAATGGTGCCTCGACCCGGAATCGAACCAGGGACACGAGGATTTTCAATCCTCTGCTCTACCAACTGAGCTATCGAGGCACTTTAACAGTGCTAATTAAAAATCATAAATGATTTTTAATGCAATTCCCACTCAGCGCTATCGACTGAGCCATCTGGGCGTGCGGCGTATTAAACGAGTTTTGCCCTTACAAGTCAACTTTTTTTTTACTCTTTATAACTGTTTGAACGGTTTTCACACAACAAAGCGAGTTTTTATAGACTAATGTTTATTTATCCAACAAAAACTCACAAAAAACCTTAATTTAATCAATTAAACCAGACTAAAAACGTAGTGAATTATTTTACGTAAATGATACGATTACTGTGAAAATACGATAAGGGCTTATCGTACAAACAAATACCAATGGGAACAATCAATGCAGAGTAAATTCTCTTCGCCGGTGAAAGGCTTACTGCCGCTTTTTTTAATAATTAATATTGCAGTAACAGCGCTTGCTATTGTTGCCTTTGCGTTTTATTCGCAAAACACACAACCTGCACCAGCAGCCAAACAAAAAGTAAGTATTACGCAGCTAGCACAGCAACTTGATTTACCAATGGTAGATGCACTTACTATGTATGGGCAAGGCAAGGTTCGCCAGCTACTTGAGCTTACCTCAGTATTAGATGATGAGTTTGAATATACGCTCTATCGCTTTAATGCCACATCAGAAACCCAACTTGTATATAGCAGCACTAAACCCGCTATCGAGTCTAAAAAAGTAGATGAGCATTTAACTGAGCAAGGTATATTGCATCATATATTGCTTTTGAACGACCAGCCTATTGGTGAGCTAATAATAAAACAACAGTTACCAGCACCGCCTTTAACGCAGCAAGACTCGCAAGTAATAGCCTACATTATTGCAATTGTAAGCGTGTTTGCCTTATTTGCATTAGCCCTACTATTTAATACCTATATAAATACTCGCTTACGTAAAAGTAGTCATTTGTTAAATGAAGAACTTCAAGCGATTACCGAAAATGGCAATTACGACAGTAAAGTAAGTGAAAAACTAGACCTAGGCTTATCTGGCGTGGCTATAAACATAAACTTGCTGCTAGATAAAGTTAACTCGGTAATGTCTGAAAAAGAGGCTGCGCAAAAAGAGCTTCAAAAATTACAAACAGGCCTTGAGAGCGAAGTACAACAAAGAACAATTGCATTAGAGCAAGCGACATTAAAAGCACAACGCGCTAGCGAAACTAAAACGACCTTTTTAGCCACTATGAGCCATGAAATTCGCACGCCTATGAACGGCGTTATTGGCACTATAGATTTATTAAGACAAACAGAGCTTGATGGCGCGCAGCATCGTTTAAGTACTATTATCCGTGAGTCAGCGTTTTCACTATTAAGTATTTTGGATGATATTTTAGACTTCTCTAAAATTGAAGCGGGTAAGCTAAATATTGACCCTACGCCTTTTTCAGTTACTGATACGATTGAAGAAGTGGCTCGCGTGCTTTCATCTGTTGCTAAAAAGCGCAAATTAGATTTAGAGCTTTCTATTGCGCCAGATATTCCAACTAATTTAACTGGCGATACAATACGGGTTCGCCAAGTACTGTATAACCTTTGTAGTAATGCTATCAAGTTCACCAGTACTGATGATAAACGCCAAGGGCACGTAAAAATATCGGTAGAAGTGGCCCATAATACGGCGGATCATTTTACGCTGCGTTTTTGCGTAACCGATAACGGCAAGGGCATGACCCAAGCGCAACTGCGAGAAATATTTAACCCGTTTGTGCAAGCCGAAAACTCAATTACCCGTGAATACGGCGGCACTGGTTTAGGGCTTTCTATTTGTAAAAGTTTAACCGAGCTTATGCTCGGTACTATTAATGTAACTAGCCATGCAGGCATTGGTAGCGAATTTACCGTTGAGCTTCCATTTGGTACCTCAGGAAAAATTAAGTACGCACATAAAAATGCGCTCAATGGCAAACATGTAGTGGTAGTGAGTAATCATTTAGAGCGCGAAAAAGCAATGTACCGCTATTTGTCATTTATGGGCGCTAAAATTACCTACGTGCACAACCAGCAAGAAATAGAAGCTCAACAAGAGCAGCACGATATTATCTGGGTTGTCGATGGCATAGATGATATGGAAAAAGTTAACTCTTTACTGCGTCGTCTTATTTACTCACTTGAAGATAATAATCAACAAGTAGTGGTATTAAGTAAGCTTGATGAAGCCGCTATAAACCATAAAAATGTATTTTATATTAATGCCTCACCGCTGTGTAAATCTAACTTTATGATGTCGATATTGGTAGCAGCAGGCTTGCATCAACCTAAACAAATTAAAAAAACAAAAACACTCAACAATTATTTAAATGTTGAACAAGCACGCGATGCCAATAAACTCATTTTATTAGTAGAAGATAACTTACTAAACCAGCAAGTTTTAACCGACCAACTGCATATACTTGGCTATGGCGTTGAAGTGGCAAATAACGGTGAAGAAGGTTTAGATATGTGGCGTCAAAACAATTACTCGCTCATATTAACCGACTTACATATGCCAAAAATGTCAGGTTACGATATGGTTGAAAAAATTCGTGATGAAGCCGAGTTGTTAGACTCTATAGACGCTCAGCCTTATATTATTGCGGTTACTGCCAATGCGCTCAAAGGTGAAAAAGAGCGTTGCCTGGCGGTAGGTATTAATGACTTTATTACTAAGCCTATAGAGCTTAATGCCTTAGAAGATACCTTAAAGCGTTGGTATGATAAGCATAATAAAGACCAAACTGTTGTTATTCATCAAAAGCCTGCCATGCCTATTAATATGGACGCGGTATCTACTTATGTAAACGGCGACAAAGCCAAACAATTACGCTTTTTCAAAATGTTTTTAGAGCAAAGCCAAAGCCTAATTAAAAGCATTAATTCCGGCGTTATGGTTAATGACAGAGACGAGATAAGCAGTGCTTGTCATCAGCTCAAGGCTATCTCTAAAACTATTGGTGCAGAGGCCGTTGCACAATGTGCAGATGAGTTTGAAGAGAAATGTCGAAATGCAGAGCTTGATACTGATGAGCTAATAGCGCAAAGAGATACCCTTGAAATTGAATATTCTAAAGCTGCGCAGTTTTTAAAAGAGCAAGTGCGCTCAGCGAATACTGATGAAGAAACACTATAAAATATAGCTATAAAAAAAGGGCTATATAGCCCTTTTTTTATGCCTAAAAATTACTTTTCAGGAGGTCGATAACCTTCAATTTCTACGTCTTTGTCTTCAAACAAAAAGCCAACCATTTGCTCTTCTAAAAACGTACGGTGCTCTGGGTCCATCATATTTAAATGCTTTTCGTTAATTAGCATAGTTTGCTTATGCTGCCACTGGCCCCATGCTTCTTTAGAAATATTATTAAAAATTTTCTCGCCTAGTTCACCAGGGTATAACTGAAATCCAAGCCCTTCGGCTTCTTTTTGTAACTTTTGACAAAATACTGTACGTGCCATAATTGACTCTCTTAAGCGCTAAATGCTAATAGTTTAACCTATTGGGCTCATTTGTTTAACCAACTTTTTAGTCGGTGCGGCTAAACCCACCTCTATAGATTGATCGAGTGGGTACCACACAAGTTGTTTATCGTTTACTACATCCGGTACGTTATTAATATTAAGCACATGTGGATTTATTGTCAGCTCAAAATGCGAAAACACATGAGTAAAAGGCGTTAGCTCTTCCAGCTCGGTTTTTAAGCCTTGCTGATTTAAAAATAAAACCATTTCGCTGTATTCGTTAAACTCAAAAAAGCCAAACAGACCGCCCCAAATACCGCTACTTGGGCGTTTTTCCATTAAAACTTTCTCGTCATGCTGAATAATTAATTGGTGACAACTCTTTTTAGGCACCGCTTTTTTAGGTTTAGAATGAGGAAACTCTTTTACTTTACCGGCATTAAACGCACCGCAATCGCTATTAAGTGGGCACGCTTGGCAATCAAAGCGACTGCGAGAGCAAAGGCTGGCGCCCAAGTCCATCATGGCTTGATTAAACTCAGTCACATTGTTTTTAGGGGTTAACTGGGTAGACAAATGCCAAAGTTGGTTTTCTACTTTTTTTACCCCATACCACCCTTCAACCATAAAATAACGGGCAAGCACTCGCTTAACATTACCATCTAAAATAGGGTGGTGCTGGCCAAGCGACAGCGATAATACCGCACCTGCGGTAGAGCGCCCTATTCCGGGTAAATCCATGACTTCCTCAAGTGTAGTTGGAAATTTACCTTGGTATTTATCTCGCACTATTTTGGCCGTTTTATGTAAGTTACGTGCCCGTGCGTAGTAACCTAAGCCAGTCCAATGATGCAGCACTAAATCTTCATCTGCATTTGCTAAAGCTATGATATCAGGGAAGCTTGCCATAAACTTTTCAAAGTATGGAATAACCGTAACAACTTGCGTTTGCTGTAACATTACTTCTGACACCCACACTTTATAAGGTGTTTTACCTAGTTGCCAAGGCAGTGTTTTACGCCCATGAAGGTGATACCACTGAACCACTTGGTTAGCAAATTTGTCTGACTGCTGTTTATTTAAATCCAACATATACTACTTTTACTCATGCTCAATAGCGGCTCAGTCTATTGCAGTTAATAAAAAGATCAAGCTATGAAGGCGCTATAACACGCTAATACTTGTGATTAGCTGCGTGGTCAGGGATAATACGCAACCATTTTTAAACACATTGTTTTTGTCAGGCCAATAATATGAGTGAATCAAGTAACAACAACCTTGAGCAAGCTAAGCAAGAAGGTAAATATATCCGCACAATTCGCAGTTTTGTAAAACGCGAAGGCCGCTTAACTAAAGGCCAAGCTGCCGCAATTGAAAAATGCTGGCCAACTATGGGGCTTGAGCATAAAAACGGCCTACTCGATTTAGCCCAAGTATTTGGCAATAACAATGATGTAGTATTAGAAATTGGTTTTGGTATGGGCAAGTCATTAGTTGAAATGGCGAAAAATGCACCGCACCTAAACTTTATTGGTATTGAAGTACATCGCCCAGGCGTTGGCGCATGTTTAATGGATGCAGATGAAGCCGGTGTTACTAATTTACGTGTATTTGAACACGATGCGGTAGAAGTACTCGCTGACTGCCTTGCAGATGAAAGCTTAACAACGCTGCAATTATTCTTCCCTGATCCATGGCATAAAAAGCGTCATCATAAACGCCGTATAGTGCAAACAGAATTTGCTGAAAAACTGCGTACCAAATTAAAAATTGGCGGTGTTTTTCATATGGCTACTGACTGGGAAAACTACGCCGAGCACATGCTAGAAGTTATGCAAGCAGCGCCAGGCTATAAAAATCAGTCATCTACCAACGACTACGTACCTCGCCCTGATTCGCGCCCGCTAACTAAGTTTGAACAGCGCGGCCACCGTTTAGGTCACGGCGTATGGGACTTAATGTTTGAGCGCACAAAATAATTACACCAATTTACTAATCAATAATTTGTAAGGCAAAGCCATTTATGAGCATATTAACCAACCCAAGTTTACTGTTACTTCGTAATAGCGAAGAACTAGTGGGAAAATCTATCTTGGTGGTCAACTTTGTTCAAGATGGCTTTTTAGCAGAGCTAAAGCAGCTAAATCCTCAAAGTGCCATCACCGCATTTAGTTATAACCATGCTAATGGGGAATTTGCTAAAAAAATAAATGGCATAAACGTGTGTGTTAACCATGAAATGGCCGCCAACGATTACGATTTAGTCATTCTTTACTACCCAAAATCAAAGCCTGAAGTATTAATGGCACTTGATAATATTCGCGCCGTTATTAACGAAAAAGCACAGCTACTTGTGGTAGGCGAAAATAAAAGTGGCGTTAAGTCGATAGAAAAACAGCTCGCGGGCAAAGCGCAGCACAGTAATAAAATTGACTCTGCTAAGCATTGTATTTTGTTCTCATTTGAGCAACTAGAGAACAACCCAACCTTTGAGATTAGCCGCTACCATAAAACGTTTAGAATAAATGTAGCAGGAGTAGAGTTTGATGCTATCAGTGTTCCGGGTGTATTTAACCACGGCGCTTTAGATGCTGGCACAAAAATGCTACTAGAAAATGCCCCTACCACTAAACAAGGTAATGTACTGGATTTTGGCTGTGGCGCAGGCTTAATAGCCACTTTTTTAGGTATTAAAAACCCAGCACTGACTTTTACTTGCAGCGATGTGAGCGCACTTGCAACTTATGCTACTGAGCAAACATTAAAGCTTAATAATATTAAAGGCGGCACAATTTTAAGTGATGGCTTAAAAAGTATTAGCGGCAAGTTTGATTTAATAGTTAGTAACCCGCCTTTTCATACTGGCATAGCGACCGACTACACAATTGCTGAAGCATTTTTATCAAATGCTAAGCAGCACTTAACCAAGGTAGGAAAGCTAAGCATAGTGGCTAATAGCTTTTTAAAATACCCGCCAATTTTAGAGGCGCAGTTTGGTAGCTTCCACACTGTGTACAAAAATAACAAATTTGCCGTTTACAGTAGCTAACTAATTATACTTAGTTAGGCTAAGTGTAATTAATACTTAGCCTAACTTTCGAATAAATATCAGAATTAATTTCACTATTTCCCTTCACTTTCTATGGTTTTTGCTAAACTAAAGTTCTAAATATAAATATTCATGCTTAGGCGATGCAGCAATAATGCCAAAAAAAGTACATCAAAAAAGTATTCGAAAAGCGCTGATCAACACCATCATGCTTATCACTGCTATTTGTTTAACTTTATCGGTTTCAATTTCCACTTATATGAGTGTAAAAGAACAAAAGGAACTGATCATAAACAAGCTCGTGATCCTTTCCGATATTGTTGCTTTTGATGCCGCAGATTCATTGGTAAAAGACGACAGAAAAACAGAAGAAAAACGCCTAAAGTCGTTTGATAAAATCCCCCTTGTTAAAAACATTCATATTTACGCAATAGAGAAAACATCGAGTAAACCTGTATTTTTTATTAGCTTTAATGCTAAAAAAACCCCACCTGTTCCGCTGCGCGTAGACAGCATTAAAGAGCTTAACGAGCCAAGAGCGACCAACAACTACATTGAGCTAATAACACCTGTGCTTAATAACGAGCAGGTGGTGGGTTACGTTTACATGCGTGGTAGTTTAGAAAGCCTAGATGAATTTATAAAACAAAAAATTATTATAGATATTTTCCTTACCCTGTTTATTTTGTTTTTTGTGTACTTTATAGCGATAAAAACACAAAAAAGTATCGCTAACCCTATTGAACACTTAAGTGTATTGCTACAAGACGTATCAAAAAATCATAACTATGACGTACGCGCACCAAGCACCAGCGTAAAAGAGGTTACAGCCTTATCAAACAGCTTAAATATCATGCTTACTCGCACCCGTAAGCAAATAGAACGTCATGAAAAAGACAAACTAGAGATTAAACAACTCAACCAAAGCTTAGAAGAAAAGGTAAGCCAAAGAACAATAGCCCTGCGTGAAGCAAACCAAGAGCTGCTTTCTACCCTTGAGCGAATGCACCAATACCAAGAACAAATAGTAGAAAACGAAAAAATGGCATCTTTAGGGCAAATGGTAGCCGGCGTAGCCCATGAGGTTAACACCCCAATTGGCCTAGGTATTACTGGCTCAACCTTGCTGCGCGATAAACTTGCCGATATTCAGCTTAGTTTTGATAATAAGTCTCTAACTTCTAACCAATTAAAACGCTTTATTGACGAAGGTATCGAAAACCTTGATTTAATTTATAGAAACCTAAACCGTGCGGCCGACCTTATCTCTAACTTTAAAAAGGTAGCTGTAATTCAAGATGATGGGATTAAAACCCATGTAAACATCCATAGGTTAATATCTGATGTGTTAATGTCGATTCAATCAGAGTTAATAAAGTCAAAGCCTAACGTTGTGATCAATTGTCCGAGTGATTTAACCATTGAGAGTAAATCTGAGCCACTACAACAAATATTCCAACAGCTTATTTTAAACTCTGCCATTCATGGTTTTAGCAATAGCGAAAATAACGAAATTAAGTTTGATATAGAAATAACAGGCCCACAAATAAAAATAATCTACACAGATAACGGCCAAGGCGTTGATAAAAATGTCAAAAACAGGATATTTGACCCATTTGTAACCTCTAAGCGAGGCCAAGGGGCAAGTGGTTTAGGCATGCACTTAGTGTACAACTTGGTAACCCAAGCACTAGGTGGGCATATACTGTATGACCTAGATGCGAAACCCGGCGTACGCTTTGTTATTACAATTCCATAAAAAGTGTTTAAAAAAAGAGTATTTATTTACGCTTTTTACTTGAATTACCATTTAATGACCTTATAGAGAGAGCATGTGATATTTCATGTTTAATTATTTAACTTGATCTAATAATTAAGCGATACAATTTCTGAACTTTATTGCTTTTGCAGTATCACATACATTGATGAAAGGTTATAAAATGATATAATTCCGTTTTGAATTTGCGCGATTATTTTTAGTACCTTTAAGCGATTGGTGGATGTATCAATTATTAAAGGAAATGGCTTCGTTTTCATAATTCAAAAAGCTGCATCCGTTATATATCATTAAACAGTAGTTTTTGCACAATGCCTTTTGGTTAGTTTGGAACACCCCTACTGTTTTATTTTTATCCAACTTGTTTTTTCTTGTTAACATTTGGGTATAATCCTATAATCTCTAGTAATCGAATTATTTAGTTAAGATTCGATTTTTTGTAAATAAAATATTCCAAAAAGGTTAATTAATAATGCAAACGCCAGTCATTCTAATCGTAGAGGATGAAGACGTAACTCGACTAAACCTCGTGAGTTTATTTGAAGCTGAAGGTTACAAAGTTATTGAAGCCATTGATGGCGATGATATGCATGACAAGCTTACAAATAATGATGACGTCAATCTTGTAGTTATGGACATCAACCTACCGGGTAAAAACGGGCTAATTTTAGCACGTGAATTACGCCAAAAACGTAAAGTCGGTTTAATCTTTTTAACCGGCCGTGATAACGATGTAGACCGTATTTTAGGTTTAGAAATTGGTGCTGATGATTACATCACTAAACCTTTTAACCCTCGTGAATTGACTATACGCGCTCGCAACTTAATTACCCGTACAGCGCTAGGCGGCGAAGAGTCAGTGCTAGAAACCAACGGTGTAATTACATTTAACGGTTGGGAACTTGACGAAAACAGCCGTTGTTTAACGTCACCAAATGGTGATGCTAAGCGTTTACCTAAAGGTGAATACAGAGCGTTGCGTTTAATGCTTGATTCTCCAGGGCGTATTTTTAGCCGTGAGCAACTTATTAAGCATATGACTGGCCGTGAGCTTCGCGCTAATGACCGTACAGTAGATGTAACGATTCGTCGTATTCGTAAGCACTTCGAAAGTGATAATTCTACTTCTGAGCTAATCAGCACCATCCATGGTGAAGGTTACCGCTTTATTGGTAAAATCGACGCTTAATTAGAGTAAACCGCTTACTCTAATAATTGTAAAAACGAATGAAGGGCAATTTGTCCTTCATTTATTTTATCTGCCAATATATCTAACCATTCTTTTAGTACTTCATCTGATTCATCAAGCGCACCGTGTTCCATCTTTTTAGCATGTAACTGTACGTCGTTTAATCCTACAGAGCCCGCAGCACCTTTAAGCTTATGCGCCACCGATTTGTACTCTTCCCTGTCGCTTTCATTTAACGCGCTTTGCAGCTCTTGCTGATATTGCGGGTTTAGTTTTTCAAATAAACCACTGCTGCGCTTAAATACTTCAAGCCCCATAGAGTTTACAAAGTCTTCAATGGTTTCAACATCAAGCACACCTGCATTAATACCCTCAAGCGCTTCTTTACTTACCGTTAGCAGCGGTTTGTCTGATTCACTTTGTTGAATATCAAATAAATCAGCCAGCATTTTATCAAGCTTTATTGTATTAATCGGTTTAGCAAGCGCCCCTTGCACCGAAATGCCTTCTAAGTCTTCTTCGGCGCTACGTACATTCGCTGTAAGCGCAACGATAGGTAATTTATCAAAATGGCTATCGGCACGTATTTGTCTTGCCACCTCATCACCATTTATATCGGGCAGTTGCATATCAAGTAGTACTAAATCTAGCTCGTCTTCGGTTTCTACAAACGAGAGTGCATCTTCACCCGTTTCGGCCCAAATTACTTCATGGCCGCGCTGCTCTAACAGGTTAGTCGCAATTTCGGCATTTAATGGTACATCCTCTACAAGTAAAATATATAAACCTCTACCGGCATAGCTTTGTTCGGTAGGCGCTACACATAAGCTAAGCGGTATGTGTACTGTAAAGCAGCTGCCTTCCCCTTCTGTACTGGTTACCGAAATGGTGCCTTTCATTGCACTGACCAACGCTTTGGTTACGGCTAAACCAATGCCTGAGCCAATCGCGTTTTTACCGCTTAAATCTGGGGCTTTGTAGTACATATCAAATATGCGCGAGAGTTGATCCTCTGGGATCCCCTGCCCTGTGTCTGATATTTTAAGTTCAAGCCACGGTCCATCGTTACGCTCTTCTCGGCTACATGTGAGTTTTACCTCGCCATGCTGGGTAAACTTAACGGCATTATTAATTAAGTTCCATACCACTTGGCGTAAACGCGTTGGGTCTAGGAGTGCATAAACATCTAATGTGCCATTTCGCTCAATTGAAAATTCAAGCTCTTTTTGTTCAGCAATTAAACCGGCAAAGTTCACTACATCGTTAATAAAGTCTGAAACGTTAATAGAGTCGGTTGCTATATCTAACTGCTCTCGGTCTATTTTATCTAAATCTATAATATCGTTAAAAATATTACCTAAGGTTTCAGCGCTCGAAAACACCGTATTACACCAACTGCGTTGCTGCTTATTAAGCTCTGTATCAAGCAGCATGCGGGTTAAACCTACAATGCCATTTAATGGCGTGCGCAGCTCATGACTAAGCGTTGCTATAAACTTACCTTTATCCTTATAGGCTGTTTCAAGCGCTTGTGCTGCTTCTTTACGGCTGGTTATATCACGGCCAAATGCAAGCAAACCTATGTAGTCACCTTGATCGTTTATAAACGGTAATTTACGCAGCTCAAACCAACGGTTTTCACCATTAACCATATATTCAACATCAATTGTAAGCGCTTGATGCGTTTGCTCGACTTGTTTATCGGTTCTGAGTACTTCTGCTAAAAAGTAGCTAGGGAAAATCTGCTCCACTGTTTTACCAATTAGTTCAGCGCTGGTTTTGCCCATAACCTCTTCAAACATTTTATTACAGCCGGCAAACACGCCGTTGTTATCTCGGTAATAAAATAAATCGGGAGAAGAGTCGACAATAGAGCGAAGGAGCATGCCTTGCTGAGCAAGTTCTTGTTGTGTTTTTTTACGCTCTGCTATTTCGCGGCGAAGCTCTTCAATGGCGCGATGCTTGGCATGAAAAGCCATTTTTCGCTCATCTATTTCAATGTTGAGGCGATTGATATTATCTTTTAATGTTTGATTTAACAGCTTTTCTTGTTTTGTGGCGCTGTCTAAATAAGCGTATGAGGCATCTAATTGTCTAATCGAGTTGAGTAAAATACTGATCATAAAGGGAGATACAACCGCGGTAAAAAATACCACAGCTAAAATATCAACTAAATTAACCTCACCCAGTGCCACATAATAAAACATACTCGACAATATAAGCGACACGCCTAATAAAAGCGCGTAGCACATTGCCGCGGTTTTTAACTCACCAAAGCGAGTTATTAAACTAGAAAGTACTCGAGCCCAAGGGCTCAAAGAAGAATCGGTCATAGGTCAGTGTATCTCGTTACTAGGCATAAATAAAAAGTGCCTATTAATAGTCAAACGCATTTTGCAGCAGATTTTAGCATTTTTCTATTAGCTATATTCATGTTGTGCGACAAAAACAGAAAATTTTCATGTTTACTTTTGCCTACTGTTAAACTCATCATTTCAGCAATAAATTATTTAGTGTAAAATGCTGCGCTTTATTATGACCAATAACGAGTAGCGCACATGCAAACCAACATGCCCGATATAGCTGATACGGCTCCCGCCTTACAAACAGGTAAGTTAGACTGGGTTGGTATGGGCGAAATCGAACTGCCATTTATTTTTGAATCGAAAGATTTAGCACCCGTTACCGTTAACGCAAAAGCGCGTGCCTTTGTTAATTTGCATAAAGAAGACGCTAAAGGCATTCATATGTCACGTTTATTTTTAGCGCTTGATTTACTCTCAACAGAGCAACAAGTTAACCCACAAACTTTAGCTCAAGCACTCGATACCTTTATCTCCAGCCACGAAGGATTAAGTGACAAAGCCCAAATAGAGTTTAAATTTGAGTTACCGCTGCGTCGTAAATCGTTATTAAGCGGTAAAGCAGGTTGGAAAAGCTACCCAATTACCCTAACCAGCACTATTGAAAATAGCGTAATTAGCTACGAGCTAAGCGTGGATGTTACTTATTCATCAACCTGTCCATGCTCTGCAGCACTTGCTCGCCAACTTATTCAAAATGCTTTTAGCGAAAAGTTTAATCAAGAAACACTTAATCAAAAAGATGTTTTAGCATGGCTAGGTACAACGCAGGGTATTGTGGCAACGCCTCACTCACAGCGTTCAATTGCAAACGTTAAAGTAAAGCTAGACAACACAATTAGTGAATTTGACGTAGTAAATTTAATTGATACATTAGAAGCTGAGCTAAAAACCCCCGTACAAGCGGCAGTAAAACGTGAAGATGAGCAAGAATTTGCCCGCCTTAACGGTCAAAATTTAATGTTTTGTGAAGACGCTGCACGTAAAATTAAAGCGGTTCTTGAAAACGATAACTTTAGTGATTACTGGCTGCAAATTAATCATTATGAATCACTCCATGCGCATGATGCAGTCGCGATTGCCGTTAAAGGAATTGAGGGCGGTTACAAAGCCTAGCAGCCATGCTGCATTAATAATAAATACATACGGTAATTAGCCATAACAACCAATTTTTAGGCACGTAAATTGCTTTACTTAAGCAGTGTCAATTTGTTGTTATGGAGTTACCGTATGGAATTCGCTTTATTATCAATTTTAGTATTAGTGGTTGGGGCCTCTGTGGTTGCGTCAAAATTTAGTGATGATGGCGGCAATCCCTATCCTTTTACCCGCAAACAAACCGTGTTTACACAGGTTGAGGGTGCATTTTTAAATCTTTTAGAGCGTGCGGTAGGCGATCAATACAAAATTGTGAGCCGCGTCAAACTCATCGATGTAATCGACTGCAAGCAAGGCCTCTCAGCTAAATCAAAACGTGCAGCTTTAGCTAAAGCTAAAAATAAGCAGCTCGATTTTGTGCTGGTAGATAAAGAAAAAATGACGATAGTGGCAGCGGTCGATTTAGTTAACAACGCCAATAAAGATGGCCACAAAGCGCAGCGCGACTGGTTTGTAAACGGCGCTTTAGAATCCGCTGGCATTCCACATATTCGTATGAAAGTAAAATCAGGCTACCGCCCTTCTGAGGTGCGCGATGCAATTATGTTTAAATTAGGCAAACCTGCAGCGGTGCAATCGGCTC